>CAYYSC010000333.1:0-4219 GCA_964474065.1 uncultured Rhodospirillales bacterium
CTCCGGAGTGACTGGAGTTCAGACGTGTGCTCTTCCGATCTCACGCTGATCGGCCCGGCGGACCGGCCCGGATGCCTGGAAGTGCGGGAGGACCTGCGTGTCGGTATCAGCCTAGTCGCGCCGGGGACGCCCTACCCCGATCACCGCCATCCGCCGGAAGAACTGTACTTGGCCCTGACCGCCGGCGCGTGGCGCCAGGACCTCGGCCCCTGGTTCGAGCCGGGACCGGGCGGTATCGTTTACAACCGTCCGAACATCCTGCACGGCATGCGCGCCGGGAGCGAGCCGCAGCTTGCGCTTTGGTGCCTGCCGCTTCCGTAACATCAAGGCGAGCGAAACATGGCCCGCAGCGACTTTCGTTTTTCGTATCCTTTCCGCGTGCGTTATTCCGAAATCGACGGTCAGAAGGTCGTATTCAACGCCCATTACCTGACCTATTTCGATACCGCTATCACCGAGTACATCTACGCCATCGGCTATGACTACGAGGGGGAAGCGGCGCGCACCGGCCATGACTATCACGCAGTACGCGGCGTGGTGGAATGGAAGGCAACTGTTGGCCTGCGCGAGGATATTGAGGTGTTCGTGCGGCCTGGCCGGATCGGCCGGTCCAGCCTGACATTCGCGCTGGAAATTCATCCGGCAGGAGAGGAAGACCTGCGCACCACCGGCGAGGTGGTCTGGGTCTACACTGACCAGGAAACACACCAGAGCGCGCCATTACCCCAGACGCTGCTGGATGCGCTCGAAGCTTACGAAGGCAAGAAAACGTGACCACCGTCCTGCCGGAGCTGTCCACCGTTATCCGCCCGGGCGATCTGGTTTTCGTCGCCCAGCTTGGCGCGGGGCCGCAGGGGCTGCTGAAGGCGCTGCTTGCCCAGGCAGAGACGCTTGGCGGCGTCAGGCTTCTCAACAGCTTCCCGCTCGATCCGGGCGACGAGCGTCTGGCGGCCCGCGGTGTCGATTACGTTTCCATGGACGGTTTCGGGGTCAACGCGAAGCTGTTCCAGGCCGGACGGCTGGACATCGTGCCTGCGCATTTCGGCGATTATGCCGCTTTGTTCGACGATCCTCACTGCCGGCCGGACGTGGTCCTCTGCACCGTGACGCCAGCGGACGGGGCTAACCGGCGTTCGCTCGGCATCACGGTGGACCATGTCCGCGACGCGATGGAAAACGCCCGGATAGTGCTGGCGGAGGAGACCTCCGCTATGCCATGGACACATGGGGATTCCGAGATCCCGTCCGATTTACTGACCGCCGTTTTTCCCGCCCCCGCCGACCCCTGGCTCTGGCAGGCGCGCGCGCCGGGTCCGGTGGATCACGCCATCGCCGCGCACGTGGCGCGCTTGGTGCCCGACCGGGCGACGATCCAATACGGGGTCGGCTCGACCCCCGACGCGATCGCCGCAGCGCTGGCCTGGCACCGGGACCTGGGTGTGCACTCCGGCTCGGTCGCCGACAGTTTCGTCGATCTGGTAGACGCAGGTGCTATTTCCAATCGTTACAAGGAGATCGACGAAGGGTTCTCGGTCGCTACGTCGCTCTACGGCACGCGCAAGCTCTACGATTTCGCGCACCGCAACCCGCAGATCCTGATGCGGCGCGGCCGCTATACCCATAGCGCAGAGACGCTGCGCCATTTCCGCCGGCTTTATGCGATCAATTCGGCGCTGGAGGTGGACCTGACCGGGCAGGTCGGGTCGGAGGCGGTGGACGGCCGCTATATCGGCGCCATCGGCGGCCAGGTGAACTTCCAACGCGCGTCGCTGCTGAGCCCGGAGGGCCGGGCGATCATCACGCTCGGCAGCACGGCCGGCAAGGCACGGCGCACCCGCATCGTGGTCAAGCTCTCCGGCCCCGTGACGACGCTCCGCGCCGATGCGGACGTCGTCGTCACTGAGCACGGCATGGCCGAACTCCGCGGCCGCACCTTGAAGGAGCGTGCCGAGGCACTTATCGCTGTTGCTGATCCTGAACACCGGGCGACCCTGCACGAGGCGATGGAAAAAGGACGGCTGGCGTAGGGGCTTGCACGGCGGCGGCGGAGGCAACATTTGATTACGAAAAGCTAGCGCCGGCGGGCGCTGGAGCACGATGTGACGTCCCACTTACTGGCTGCGGAATGTTCAGGGTGGTTCGCGGGTGCTAAGGTTGGCAAGAATTCGCTTAGAGAACCTTAGCCGGAGCCGTGCCCCATGCCCATCATTAACCGCATCGGAGAACTCCAGGACGCGATGACCGAGTGGCGGCGGGCGCTGCATCAGCATCCGGAGACTGCTTTCGAAGAGCACTGGACCTCCGACTACGTAGCAGAGCGGCTCGCGGCGTTCGGCGTGGACGAAATCCACCGCGGCATCGCCAAGACGGGCATTGTCGCTGTGCTGCGGAACGGCTCTTCTGACCGTAGCATCGGCTTGCGGGCCGATATGGACGCACTCGACATTCAGGAAGCGAACGATCTGCCCTACAAGAGCCAAAATCCCGGGAAGATGCACGCGTGCGGCCATGACGGGCACACCGCCATGCTGCTTGGTGCGGCCAAGCATCTGGCGGAAACCCGGAATTTCGACGGCACCGTCTACTTCATCTTCCAGCCGGCGGAGGAGAATGAAGGCGGTGGCCGGGTAATGGTGGAGGAAGGCCTGTTCGAGCGCTTCCCGGCGCAGGCTGTCTATGGCATGCACAACGCCCCCGGCCTGCCGGTCGGGGAGATGGCGATGCGTGCCGGCCCTGCCATGGCGGGCTACGACATTTTCGAGATTGAGATCGAAGGCTACGGCACCCACGCCGCCCGGCCGAACCAGGGCGTGGACCCGGTGGTCGTCCAGGCGCAGATCGTGCTGGGGCTCCAGACCATCGCCAGCCGCAACGTCAATCCGGTCGACTCCGTCGTTCTGAGCATTACCCAGGTGCACGGCGGCGACACCTGGAACGTGATCCCGCAGAAGGTGGTGCTCCGTGGCACCGTGCGCTGCTTCAAGCCGGAAGTGCAGGACCAGACGGAGACACGGATGCGGGCGCTGGCCACCAGCATCGCCGGGGCGCATGATGCGACCGCCACGGTGCGGTATGAGCGCCGTTATCCGCCGACCGTGAACGATGGGGAGCATATGGAGCGTTGCGCCGCGGTCGCCCGGCAACTCTGCGGCGAGGATATGGTCGATACGGACGCCCCGCAGGGCATGGGCTCGGAGGACTTTTCGTTCATGCTGCAGGAGAAGCCGGGCTGTTATGTCCGGGTCGGCAATGGCAGGGCCGGCGAACATGGCGGGATTGTCGTCCACAATCCGCGCTATGACTTCAATGACGCGGCCTTGCCTTTCGGGGCGAGTTATTGGGTTATGTTGGTAGAGAAGGAATTGGCTCGCAGTTGAGGCTCGGCGCATCCACGAACAGCGCTTCCCCGTGGGAGTGGCTGGCGGACCGCTTCCAGCGACTTCGCAGCATTGTGCGGCGCTGGCGGATCGCGCAACGGCTGTCTTTTGCTCTGATCATTGCCGCGCTGGCTGCGACCGCGTTGACGTACGCCGCCTTTACGAATTCCCTGCCGTTTGTTCAGACAACGCCGGGCCTGCTGCTTATCCTGCTGAATCTGGACTTGATCCTCCTCCTGGCGGTGGCAATTCTGATCGCCTACCGGGCGGTTGGCCTCTGGGGCGAACGGAGGCGGCGCACCGCGGGCTCCGGGCTGCATGTGCGACTCGTCGCGTCCTTCAGCCTGGTGGCGGCAGCGCCGGCGGTGGCGGTGACCACCTTCAGCGTGGTCTTCCTTCATAACGGATTACAGGGATGGTTTAGCAACCAAGTGGACCGTGCCCTGTCCAATTCGATGACGGTCGCGGAGGCGTACCTGGAGGAGCACAGCCGGGCGACTGCCCGGGACGCGTTGGCTATTGTTGCCGAACTTCGCCGGATGGAGCCGACGATGCTCCAAGACCGGGAGGCCTTGGCGGCGTTTATGGAGGAACACCGCCGCTGGCGCAACCTCGTGGCCGTGGCACTGTTCGACGCCGAGGGGAACGTTTCCGGCCGGACCGGGCAGATCGAAGGCATGGCGCAGGAGCGGGTGCCCGATTGGGCCATCGCCCGTGCGCGGGCGGGGGAAGTCGCCGTCGTTGTCGGTCAGGACGGTGACCGGCTGCGCGCGCTCGCCCAGGTGATGAAAGACCCGGATCGTTTTGTTTATGTGGGGCGGGCGGTTGACCGGGTAGTGTTG
>CAYYSC010000334.1:0-4214 GCA_964474065.1 uncultured Rhodospirillales bacterium
AACCCCCAGCGGTTTGCGGTCCTTGGCGACGATCAGCGCCTGGATGTCCTCCGTCTGCAGGCGGCGAACGGCGTCAATCGCATCATCGTCTGGCGAGATCGTTTGCGCCTCTTCCGCCGGGACCATGATGTCCCCGACCCGGGTATTCGGCCAATCCGACCGGGGCACTTCCTTGATCTGCCGGACGCCCACGGAGCCGATCAGGTTGCCATCGTCACAGACCGGGAACTCTGTCTGCTGGAATTCGTAAACCCGTTCATCTACCAGATCCTGCACCGTCATGTCCTTGCTGATCGCGTCCGGACACGCCAGCATGACGTCCTCCGCCCGGACCCCGCGCATCAATCGCGCCATCTCCATCTGCTGGTAGCCGCCATGCGCGGCCGCCCGAATGAACATGCCGATCAACACCCACCAAAGCCCTTGGACAAAGGCACCGGATAAGGCGTTGAGGATGCCGCCGGCGATCAGGATCAGGCCGAACAGGCCACCGGCCCGGGATGCCCATTTCGTGGCCCAGCGGAGATCGTCCTTGATCGACCAGAGGATTGCGCGCAGCGCCCGGCCACCGTCGAGCGGAAAGGCCGGGATCATATTGAAAATTGCCAGAATGAGGTTCAACCAACCCAGGTATTGCAGCACCGCCAAGGTTGGGGTTGCACTCTCTTCCGGCGCGCTCAAGAGACTCACGATGCCGAGCAAAATCCCTGCCAGTACAAGGCTGATGATCGGCCCTGCAATGGCCATAATCAGTTCGCCCTTGGCGCTGCTCGGCTCCTGCTGCATGTGGGCGATGCCGCCGAACAGGAAGAGCGTGATCCCTTTCATCTCCATCCCCATCGCCCGCGCGGCGAGAGAATGCGACAGCTCGTGAAGCACGATCGAGAAGAACACGCCCACTACGCCGGCAGCCGCCATTCCCCAGTAGGTCGCCGCAGGCCAGCCTTTATACGTCGCCGGAAAGAATCCCTGCGCCAGGGAGACAGCAATCAGAATGGCCAGGAAAGCCCAGCTGATGTTGATGCTGACCTCGAAGCCAAAGATGGTGAAAAGTTTAACACTGCGTCCGAACATGCCCGCTTGCCTTTCTGAGGCTCACTCCTGAACCGCGGTTTGTTGCTTATCGTGAGTAGAGGCCCACCAACTCGGTGAACTCAATGACGTACGGGCGCGCCAGCTTGATTACCTCGACGCAGGTCGCGCCAGGGGCTGCGGAAACGACCGGGCTCGACAGGGCGCTAAGGCGAAAATGGTAGTGATGCTCCCCGTGACCCTCGGGCGGGCAAGGGCCGCCATAGCCCGGCTTGCCGAAATCGTTGACCGCTTCCTGTAGGCCCTGGGCTAAGCTCTCCGGTCCGTAGCCGGCTTCCAGCCCCGTCCAGTCCGGCGGGATCTTGAAAATGGCCCAGTGGTGGAATGTGCCAGATGGCGCATCGGGATCGTCACAGACCAGCAATAGTTCTTGAGTGCCATCCGGGACGCCGGACCAAGACAAAGGCGGAGATCTATTCTCTCCATCGCAAGTGAATTGTTTTGGAATTGCTTCGCCTTGACCAAATGCGGAACTGGTTAGTGTAAGCACCATCACATAACTCCTCATTGCAGCATCTTGGAATATGCAGAATTCCAACGTGATCTCCTTAACGTGAGTTAATGAGGTTTATGCTGCGCTGCACGATTTTCGGCTTGCGTTGCCGTACGGCTCGTACGGACCGGAGATGGAGGAGCATTCATGAGCGATGAGGGACGAGTGGCCCTTGTGACCGGCGGCGTTCAGGGCCTCGGTGCTGCAGCAGCGAAAGCCCTGAACGATGCGGGGTTCAAGGTTGCGGCGACCCACCTTGGGGCCGGCGAGCAAGCAAAAGCGTTCGGCGACGAAACGGGCCTGCCAGTTTATGAATGGGACGTCGCCGACTTCGACGCCTGCAAGTCCGGCGTGGAGCGGGTGGAAGCGGACCTGGGGCAGATCGCAGTGCTGGTGAACAATGCCGGCGTCAACAAGGACGTCATGTTTCACAAGATGTCCCGGGCCGATTGGGACGGCGTTATCAATGTTGATCTCGGCTCCATGTTCAACATGTGCCGTCAGGTGATCGAGGGGATGCGAGCGCGCGAATATGGCCGGATCATCAATATCTCCTCGGTCAACGCCCAAAAAGGGCAGGCGGGCCAGACCAATTATTCTGCGGCGAAGGCCGGTGTTCTTGGCTTCACGCGCGCGCTGGCCCGCGAGACGGCGAAAAAGGGCATTACCGTGAATGCACTTGCCCCGGGTTATGCCGAAACGCCGATGGTCGACGCCGTGCCGGACAACGTCATGGAATCTATCCTGGCGGAGGTGCCGGTTGGCCGCCTCGCACAGCCGTGGGAAATCGGGCGTTGCGTGCGTTTCCTGGCGTCGGAGGACGCCGGGTTTTTCACCGGCGTTACAATCCCGGTGAACGGCGGCCTGTTCATGAATTGAGCGCCGGGAGAGAGCATCCGGTATTTAACTGCCGGGATCGCCGAGACCTCATATCCGTACGCAACCGATAGGGATGCGAACATGACTGCTGAAAACCGCCGCAATGCCGCCGACGTCGAGGCTTCCGTCGCGAACGGGCGGCAGGACCAGGAGCAGAAAGAAGAGCGGGAAGGGCTCACTGCGAGCCCGCCCGAAATTTGCGAGCCGCCACCTGCCCAGATCCTGACGGAAGGCTACAGCACCCGAAGCATCGATCACTCGGTCAAGGCGCAGATTGCGCGCATGACCGCAGGTATTACGCCATATGGCTTAAGCTCTACCTTCTTCACTTGGTGGGTTCATCTAATGGGTTCGCCGGGCAAGCACGCCCTGTTGATGGAGAAGGCAGCGCGGAAATCCCTGCGCCTGATGGATTTCGCCTGGACCGCCGCGCGGGAGAAAGACGTTCGGCCATGCATCGAGCCAATGCCGCACGACCATCGTTTCGATGACGAGGCGTGGCGGCAATGGCCCTACAACGTGATTTACCAAAGTTTTCTTCTGACCCAGCAATGGTGGCACAACGCCACCAATGATGTGGACGGCGTGACGCGTGACCGGGAACGGGTCGTCTCGTTCGTCACGCGGCAGATGCTCGACGTTGTCTCCCCCTCCAACTTCCTCTGGACGAATCCGGAGGTAACGCAGGTGACCATCGACCAGGGCGGAGCCAACCTTGTCCAGGGGTTTACGAATTTCCTCGAGGACGCGGAACGTTTCATCTCGCGCGAATTGCCCGTCGGCGCAGAGAATTATCGCCCCGGCGGGGAGGTTGCCGTGACGGAAGGCAAGGTGGTCTATAGAAATAGATTGATTGAACTCATTCAATATTCGCCCAAAACTGAAAACACCAAGGCTGAGCCCATCTTAATTGTCCCGGCTTGGATCATGAAATATTACATTTTGGACTTGTCGCCTCATAATTCACTTGTGAAATACCTGGTCGAACAAGGCTTCACCGTATTTATGATTTCTTGGCGTAACCCTACGGCCGAAGACCGAAATTTGGGCATGGCCGAATATCTCGAGATGGGCGTTTATGATGCAGTTGATGCGGTCACAGCTATCGTGCCGGATCAGAAAGTCCACGCCGTTGGCTATTGCATTGGCGGCACCCTGCTTGCGATCGCTGCGTCGGCCATGGAGCGGGATAAGGACGAACGCCTGAAGACGTTGACGTTTTTCGCAACGCAAACCGACTTTACCGATGCGGGCGAGTTGATGTTGTTCATCAGCGAGAGCGAAGTGTCCTTCCTGGAAAAAATGATGTGGGACCAGGGCTATTTGGATACGCGCCAGATGGCCGGCGCCATGCAGTTGCTGCGTTCCAACGACCTGATCTGGTCGCGCTACATCCATGAGTACCTGATCGGCAAGCGCCAGCCGATGTTCGACCTGATGGCGTGGAATGCGGACGCCACCCGCATGCCCTACAAGATGCATTCGGAGTATCTGCGCCACATTTTTCTGGATAATGAGTTCGCCCAGGGCAAATTCGAGGTCGACGGCACTCCGGTTGCAATGAGCAACGTGCGGGCGCCCATTTTCAGTGTGTCCACCGAGAGTGATCACATCGCGCCGTGGCGATCGGTCTACAAGATCCACTTGCTCGCCGATACGGACGTTACCTTTGTCCTCACCAATGGCGGTCATAACGCCGGCATCGTCAGCGAGCCGGGCCACAAGGGCCGGCGTTTCCAGATCCGGACAG
>CAYYSC010000335.1:0-4209 GCA_964474065.1 uncultured Rhodospirillales bacterium
AACTTGGCGACCCCATCAGGCGTCGAGACGTCACTCGGGATCGCCAGCGCGCGGCCACCATCCGGTCCGGCCATGGAAACGGTCTCGTCCAGCGCATCGACCCGGCGCCCCGAAAGGGCCACGTGCCAGCCATCTTTCAGCAGGGCCAGCGCAGAGTAGCGGCCGATGCCGGAACCGGCGCCGGTAATCAGGGCGTACTTGGACGTTTCGGGCATGGGGAAGGGGCCTCCTGGGTCAGGGGTCGTGGTTTGTCGGGCCGGCAGATTGCCCCGCCAGCGGCTTAAACGCCAGACCGTGCGCTGCCGCTAACCTTTCTTGGCACCGAACACGTGTTCCGGCCCTGGAAAGCGGCGGGCGCGGACGTCTTCGGCGTAGGCCTTGATCGCTTCGCCCGCTGCAGCGCCAAGCTCTGCATAGGGTTTTGCAAACTTCGGGCGGAAATCGGTGAACATGCCTAAAATATCGTCCACCACCAGAATCTGCCCGTCGCAGGCGGCGGAAGCGCCGATGCCGACGCTGGGAATCGGCACGCCTTCGGTGATAGCGCGGGAGATGTCCTCAGCGGTCTTTTCAATCACGACGCTGAAGGCGCCGGCGTCGGCTACCGTCTTAGCGTCGGCCAGCACCTGCGCGCGGGAGGCCTCGTCCCGGCCCTGCACCTTGTAGCCGCCGAATGTGTTGACCGCCTGGGGGCGCAGGCCGATATGCGCCATCACCGGCACGCTTCGTTCCGTCAGAAAGCGAATGGTGGGAGCCATGATCTCGCCGCCTTCCAGCTTCACGGCGGCGCAGCCGGTCTCCGTCATGATACGGGCGGCGTTGCGCATCGCCTGTTCCGGGCTTTCCTCATAGGAGCCGAACGGCATGTCGACGACAACGCAGGCGCGGGAGGAGCCGCGCATTGCCGCCTGTCCGTGGGCAATCATCATTTCCATGGTGACACCGATGGTCGACGGCAGGCCGTAGACCACCATGCCCAGGGAGTCGCCGACCAGGATCAGATCGCAGTGCTCATCCACGAGTTTCGCCACCGGCGTGGTGTAGGCGGTCAGGCAGACTATCGGCTCGCCACCTTTGCGATCGCGGATGGCGGGTGGGGTGAGGCGGGCGGCGGGGCGGGCCATGACAAGTCCTGTCGTGTAATAACGTAAGAGGAAAAGGCCGGAGACCGGTCATCAACGCCCAGAACGCCGGATGGGTCCAGCGGCGGAACTGGCAATCCAGCCCTGTGGCGCCGGATATAGGACCGCTTATCCCTCGACCGTCAAGCTCGCCTTGGTCCACACCCGTTTCCGCCGGTCGCTGCGTTCCTGCGCGGACTGATCCTCGTAGAAGCGGGGTTCGGGCTCGCCGAATTGCTGGCCGCAGTTTTCCGTCAGATTGGCGTTCATGATGCCGTAAAGCTGGCCGTCGATCTCCTGTAACGCGCCGACATAGTTGCCGCAATTCTGGCAGATCAGGAAATCGGCGGTTTTCAGCCCGAACCGGTAGCGGTTCAGGCGCTCACCGTCTTTCACGCGCACTTCCATCCGCCCTTCGGGATCGCTGAGCGAGCGCATGCTGTGCGAGCGGCAGAAAGCACACTGGCAGGCGCGGAGCCACATTTCCGCCGGCTTTTTCTCGGTGGTGAGTTCGGCTTGCAGGTTGCCGCAATGGCAGGAAGCTTGGATCGTGGACATGGTACTCTTTCCATTTTGCCGGTCTCGGCGCAGGAGAACCGGTCAGGGCAAGGAGTTGGCCGCAATCGCCAGCTCATAGCTCGGACGCTCTTTTACCCGCGCGCGGTAGGCAAGCCACGGACTCGGCAGCGGACACTCGTACCGCAGGGCCCAATCCAGGCAGGTGGTCATGCAAATATCGGCACCGCTGAATGTGTCTCCAAGCAGGAAGCGGCGGCTATTGGCCAGATCTTCCGCGGCGGCGTTGATCATCCGGTCGAAATACTCACGCGCCGCTTGGTTGGCGGCGGGCGCCTCGCCATAGATATGCTGAAGCCCCTCGTGGCGGCGGAGGACGTAGAGGCTGGTCGCATCCAACTCCATGGAGACGAAGGAGATCCACTCGAAATACTTGGCCCGCGCCGGCTGCTCCAACGGGATCAGACGGTTTCCAGGCTTGCTGTAAGTCTCCGCCAGGTAAGTGACGATGGCCGGGCTTTCGGTCAGGACAAGGTCGCCGTCCTGGAAGGTCGGAATCTTCCGCCGAGGGTTCAGGCGGCCGTATTCCTCCGTCTCCGTCTCGCCGGAGCGGGACTGGATCGGCACCCAGCGGTAGGGCAGGCCCAACTCGATCAGCGTCCAATGCACCCGCAGTGCCCGGGAAGACACCGCGCCCCACAGCACCATTTCGTTCATCGGTTCAGCCCTGCAGGTGCCGCGTGCCGGCTGCCCGTTGGCGCAGCGCTTCCGCCTCGCGGGTCAGGCGCCTGGCGATCCTGCCGGCTGGGAAGGCAGTCTGCGCCAGTGCAATGCCCTGGTCGAATACTTCGCCGTAATGGCGGATCAGGCTGCCCTCCAGGTGGAAGCAGCTCATGCCTTCGAACACGATACGCTTGCCTTCGGCCCCGGGCAGCCGGCTCTCGTAGCTGAACAGGAACTTGGCATATCCGATACGGCCCGCTTCGACCGGCTCGATCATGTCCCAGCGGAAGGCCTTGGCGTCCCGCCAGAAATGGTTTTCCAGCATGTCGGCGATTGCCTCGCGTCCCTGGAATTCGCCGTAGAAGGTGTCGTGATAGACGCCATCCTCGGTGAACAAGGCGGCCAGCGCCTTGCCGTCGCCAGCCTCGACGGCGGCCGTGAACGGGGTCAGCAGATCGGCGAAGCTCATACGGCGGCTCCTTCCACGTGCTTCGGGGGCCGATACAACTTGATCGCCATCAGCAGCGCAGGCAAGGCCGCGATGTAAAAGCCGAGAGAATGGTCACCCGTGACCTTGACCAGGATGGCGTAGATCATCGGATAGCTCATCATGCCGGCCCCGGCACAGGCGAGGCAGGCGCCGGTGACCGGTCCCACCTGGCCCGACGGGGCGAGCCGCGCGATCTCCGCCAGTAACAGGCCGTGCCAGCTGATCGCCGAAATGCAGTAAAGGATGGCAAAGCCCACGATCATCAGGTCGCTCTGACCGGTGCCGAGCCAGCCCATGCCGGCGGCCGCCACAGCCATCACCACCGCAAGGTAGGAGATCAAGCGGCGGGCCGGCATCAGCGAACTGCCGATCCAGCCCCAGAGAATACGCGCGCCGATGGCCGTCGTCATGGCAATCGAGAAATAGTAGTTCGCGGTCTCCAGCGGGCGGCCCAGCGTCTCTGTGACGTAGGTCACGAAATAGGAGCCGAACAGCCCCTGCAGGCCGACAAAGCAGTACATGCCGATGGCCAAATCCCGGAGCGACGGGGTGGAGAACACCCGTTTCAGGTTCTGCCAGATGAAGCCCGGCTTCAGGCTCTGGCGCGGCTGGCGGTCTGAATCGAACTGCTGCCGGATCGGCTGTAGCATCACGGCGAACACCACACACATGACGCCGCAAAAGAAAAACGCGCCGCGCCAGTCTATCCAGCCGAGCAGCAGCGGGATCAACATTCCCGCCATCAGGCCGCCGACGGGTACGCCTGTCTGCTTAACGGAGAAAATCAGTGGCGCGTATTTCGGCGGGCTGTAGCGCGCCAGCAGGTGCGAGCTTGCAGGGGTCGAGACGGATGAACCGACGCCAATGATCATCGCGCCGACGGCAAAAGCCCAGATTGCCCCAAGGTAGCCGAGCATCAGGGCGGCGCCCATCATCAGCAGCGATATCTGGCTCATGCGTACCGCGCCGAAGCGCAGGATGAAGCCGCCGCAAGAAAGTTGCCCGAAGCTGGAGCAAAAATAGAGGAGGCCGGTATAGTAGCCGATCAAATTCGGGTCGATGCCCAGGTCCGCTGCCACCGCCGGCGCCATGTTCGGCAGCACCAGCGCCGCGAAGTAGGCGAACGCCTGCTGCACCAGCATGGCGGTGATGACGATAAACAGGGCGGTGCTCATGGGGCTTGTCGTTGTCCGGTCGGCGTGGTGCGGCGCAGCAGGATGATGCCCGCAATCGCGGTGGGAGCCGCCGCGACGTAGAAGCCCAGGTCGTAGTTGCCTGTGAATGCCACGATTGCCCCGAAGGCGCCCGGTAGCACCAACAGGCCGGAAAAGCAGCAGAACAGCACCCCCGCCGTCGCTA
>CAYYSC010000336.1:0-4204 GCA_964474065.1 uncultured Rhodospirillales bacterium
CGAGATTCTCCGGAGTGACTGGAGTTCAGACGTGTGCTCTTCCGATCTGACCATGAAGCGCGAAGACGTGGAAGACCTGTACCTGGAACTGGCGGATCTGGTCAGGAATGGCATGCTGAACGTGCCGGTAGAGGCGACCTATCCCATCGAGGACATCGCGATGGCTGCCAAACACGCGAACCAGGGCGGACGCGAGGGCAAGATCCTTGTGCTGCCGAATGGCCCGCTTGGTGGCTGATCCTGCAGAAAAAAACCCGGGCGGCGACCGCATTGCCAAGCGGCTTGCCCGCGCCGGGCTCTGCTCGCGGCGGGAAGCCGAACGTTGGATCGAGGAAGGCCGTGTCGCCGTCGGCGGGCGAACGCTGACCTCCGCCGCGGTCAACGTGACGAACGCCGACCGGATTACGGTAGACGGCAAGCCGCTTCCGGAAGCGGAGCCAGCCCGGCTGTGGCGCTACCACAAGCCCGCTGGCCTGGTCACCACCACGCGTGATCCGCAGGGAAGGCCCACGGTATTCGACCGTCTGCCGGCGGAACTGCCGCGCGTTATGACGGTGGGCCGGCTCGACTTGACTTCCGAAGGGCTGCTCTTGCTCACCAACGACGGCGGCCTCGCCCGGGAACTGGAACTGCCGAGCCGCGGCTGGATCCGCAAATACCGGGTGCGGGTGCATGGCATTGTCAGTGCCCAGAAACTGGAAGCGCTTGGGAAAGGACCGAGCGTGGAAGGCGTACAGTACGGCCCGATTCACGCGACCCTGGACGAGCAGAAAGGCACCAATGCCTGGCTGACGGTCTCGCTGAGGGAAGGCAAGAACCGGGAAATCCGCAACGTCATGCGCTGGCTGGGCTACCCAGTGAGCCGGCTGATCCGCGTTGCCTATGGGCCATTCCAACTCGGCCAGCTCCCAAGAGGCGCGGTGGAGGAAGTGTCTAGAAAGATGCTCCGCGAGCAACTCGGCCCTAAGCTCGTGAAGCAAAAGGCGAGGCGTTGAGAAACCCGGCCGGACGCCGCTATAGTCCGCTCAACCAAAGATGCTACCCAAAGGAACCCCTCGATGGATGAAGCCCGCACCCCCATTCTCGTCGGCTGCGGTCAAATTACGCAGCGCGAACCCGATCCGGCCAAGGCGCTTTCGCCGCTTGACCTGACCGCCCAGGCTTGCCGCGAGGCCGCGAATGACGCTGGGCCAGGCCGAAAATTGCTCGAGAGCCTCGACACGATGGCACTGTTGCGCTCGTTCAGTGATACCAGTTGGCGCTTCGCCTCTCCTTTCGGCGGGTCGAAAAACCCGCCGAAGTCGCTTGCAGCCCGGCTCGGCGCGGATGGTGCCAACCGCAAACTCTATACCCATCCGGGCGGAAACATGCCGCAGTGGCTGGTGAACCGCTTCTCCGAGATGGTAACGCGCGGCGAGGTAGAGACCGCCATGATCTGCGGTGGCGAGGCGCTGGCGACGCAGAAGGCCGCCCAACGCGCTGGCCTGCAACTCGACTGGAACGAGGATCCGGGTGGTGAACCGGAAACCTGGGGCGTCTCCACCCGCGGCTGGAACGATATGGAGGACCGCCACCGGATGGCCGGCGCGATCTTCGCCTATCCGATGATCGAGAACGCCATCCGAGGCTCCCGCGGGCGCAGCATTCCGGAGCATATGCTGGCGATGGGCCGCCTGTTCGAGGGCTTCGCCAAGGTGGCGGCCGTGAACCCGCTCGCCGACCGACAGGACGGCTTCACCGCGGAGCAGCTTGCTACGGTGAACGAGAAGAACCCGTTCATCGGCTTCCCCTATCCGCGCCTGATGAACTCCAACGCCTTCATCGACCAGGCCGCCGCAGTCATTCTCACCAGCGTCGGCAAGGCGAAGGAATTGGGCATTCCGCGCGAGAAATGGGTCTACCTGCATGGCTGCGCCGACACCTACGATCACTGGTTCTTGAGCGATCGCATCAACTTCTACACCAGTCCCGCCATGCGCATCGCGGCCAGGGAGGCGTTCGAGATGGCGGCGTGCACCGCCGATGACATGGGCTTCCTCGACCTCTATTCATGCTTCCCAAGTGCGGTGGAGATCTGCTGCGCCGAGCAGGGCATCGCGGAAGACGACCCGCGCGGGCTGACGGTGACCGGGGGGCTGCCGTATTTCGGCGGGCCGGGAAACAACTACGTCACCCACTCCATTGCGGAGATGATGAACAAGGTCCGCTCCCAGCCGGGCACGAAGGGCATGGTGACGGCCAATGGCAACTACGTGACCAAGCAGGCCGTCGGCATCTATTCGACCGAAGCGCCGAAGAAGCCGTTCGCGCCGAAGGACCCGAAGACCTACCAGGCGGAGATCGACGCCGCCAAAGGCCCGGAAGTGGTGGAGCACGCCGACGGCGCGGCCACGATCGAGACCTACACCGTGATCCACGACCGCAAGGGGCCGAGCTTCGGCATCCTGTTCGGCCGCCTGGACGACGGCCGCCGCTTCATCGCCAACCCGCCGGAGGACCCGGCCCTGCTGGCCGCGATGGAGCAGGAAGACTTCCTAGGCGCGAAGGGCACGGTGAGGAGCGAGGACGGCATCAACCGATTCCTGATCAACTGAGTGGCGGACCTAAGGCAGAACAGCGTGGAGCGCCGTTGGACCTGGCCGCCGGCCCGATCATAGGAGGCGGCAGGGCGCCGTCCTTAGATCATTCGCCAGACGCTGGCTTCCGTCACGTCTTTGGCCTCGATCTCGGTCGAGGTCGGCACGCTGTAGGAAGCTAGGTGAATCAGGTCAGCGCGCGGCAGGAAATGGCGGCCGGGATCGCCAAATAACACGGGTGCTGCGACCCTAAGCAGATGGTCAGCCAATTCCTCCGATTCGCCGCGCGTGTAACACACATCTCCCACCAGGATCAGGTCGAAGCGCGACAGATCGTAGCCTATTGCGTCCGCAGTCTCCGTCGTGATCCGGTCGGCGACACCATTCAGCGCGGCGTTCATGCGGCAGACAGTGCCGGCGACCGGGTCGGTGTCGATCGCGGTAATCTGCACCGCACCCGCCAATGCCGCGGCAATTGATACCATCCCGCCGCCGCTGCCAATATCCGCCACGTACAAGCCTTCGACCGAAGACGGCCGGTCCAGGATATAACGCGCCAACGCCTGACCGCCGACCCAGGCGAAAGCCCAGAACGGCGCGCCGATATTGCGCTGGTTCAAAAACGATTCCGTCGAATGCCAAAGCGGCGTCAGTTCCGTCGCCAAGTGCAATCGCACCTCCGGCACCAGCGGCGGCGTTTCGATCGCCGTACTGGCTCGGATGAAGTCCTCCAGTTCCATGGTCCTAGACCCCGCCCAACAGCAGCGCGCCGGTCACCAGCAGGCCCGCATCGCGGTTCGCCTTGAACTTGCGCAGGCAGTCGTCGGGATCGTCGAGCCGTAAGCTCAGGATCTGCCAGCCGAGATGGACCGCGGCGGCAAGCAGGCCGATCCAAAAGCCGAGACCGACCCCGGCATTGACTCCGCCGGCAGCGAGTAAGGCCAGCATCGTTCCGTAAAAGAGGGCAAGCCAGGGTTTGGTGCGCTCACGGAACAGCAACGCCGTCGATTTAACGCCGATCATGGCGTCGTCTTCCTTGTCCTGATGGGCGTAGACAGTGTCGTAGCCGAGCGTCCAGCAGCACCCCCCCAAGTACACAAGGACGGCCGCCCAGCTCAGGCCGCCGGTCAGCGCTGCATATGCAACCAGTACGCCCCAATTGAACGCTAGGCCCAATACCGCCTGCGGCCAATGCGTAACGCGCTTGGCAAACGGATAAGCCGCGACGATCGGCACGGACAATATTCCGACCACGATCGCCGTCACGTTCAGCGAGAACAGCACTGCCGCGCCGATTGCAAGCTGCAGCGCCAGAAAGACCCACGCTTGGCGCACGGTGACTTCGCCAGAAGGGATTGGCCGCAAGGCGGTCCGCGCGACCCGGGCATCGAAATTCCGGTCGACTATATCATTGTAGGTGCAGCCGGCGCCCCGCATAGCGAAGGCGCCGACCGTCAGCAGAACGGCAAGCCAGACCGCATGGCCAACCCCGGTTCCCGGTTGGCCCAGGCCGAGCGCCAGCCCCCACCAGCAGGGCAGCAACAGCAGCCACGTACCAATCGGCCGGTCAAGCCGCGCCAGCCGCGCATAGGGATGCAGCGCAGACGGCAACAGCCGCTCGGCGATGC
>CAYYSC010000337.1:0-4181 GCA_964474065.1 uncultured Rhodospirillales bacterium
AGTGGCGGTCTGGATTCCAGTGCAGTGGTTGCTGCTGCAGCTTCCCATTCTGCATCAGAACGGTCCGGTCCATGCTTGCGGCCAGTTCGCGGTTGTGGGTGGCAACCAGGGCCGAAACCCCCCTGTCATGGGCGAGATCGATGAGGAGCCGTGCAACCCGCCCGCCGGTTTCCTGGTCCAGATTGCCCGTCGGCTCGTCAGCCAGGAGAAGGCGCGGCCGGTTTGCGAGCGCCCGGGCGATGGCCACCCGTTGCTGCTCACCGCCTGAAAGTTCCGCGGGACGATGGGTGGTCCGGTCCGCCAGGCCGACAGCGGTGAGAAGTTCCTCGGCCCGCGCAGTTGCCGCGCGCTTCCCAATTCCGCCGATCATCTGCGGCAGCACCACATTTTCCAGCGCGGAGAACTCCGGCAGCAGGTGATGGAACTGAAAGACAAAGCCGATCTCCGCCCGTCGTTTCGCCGACCGGGCGGCATCGCCTAGGCGGGCGCAATCCTCGCCGCCGATGCGAAGGCCGCCTTCGTCCGGCTCGTCCAGCAGGCCTGCTATCTGCAGCAAGGTGGTCTTTCCCGCGCCGGAGGGGGCCACCAGCGCGACGATCTCTCCGGGGCAGAGCGTTAAGTAGAGGTCGTCCAGCACGCGCAGCCGGCGGTCTCCTTGCCGGTATTCGCGAACGATTTTGGTCATTTCGAGCGCCGGCACATCACTCATACCGCAGCGCCTCTGCCGGCTGCAGCCGGCCCGCCCGCCAGGAAGGGTAGAGCGTCGCTAGAATGCTGAGCGCGACGCCCATGAGCACCACCAGCAGCACCTCGAACGAATCCACCTTCGCCGGCAGTTTCGAAAGGAAATAGATTTCCGCGGCGAACAGTTCGCTGCCAGTCAGGCTTTCCAACCAGCCCTTGATCGTGTCGATATTCTTAGCAAAGGCCAAGCCCAGAGCGAAGCCCGCCGCGGTTCCGGCAAAGCCAATCGATGCGCCGTTCAGGAAGAAAATCCGCATTATCATGCCGCGCGTAGCCCCCATCGCCCGTAGGATGGCGATATCTCGGCCCTTGTCTTTCACCAGCATGATCATGGAGGAGATGATGTTGAAGGCCGCCACCATGATTATGAGGGAAAGGATCAGAAACATGACGTTCCGTTCCACCTGCAATGCCTGCACAAATGCGGCGTTCGAGGTGCGCCAATCGTAGACCCGGAATGTCCGGCTGCCGGGGAGGGCCTCGCGCACCACGGCTTTGGCTTCCGCTAGCGCGTTCGGGTCTTCAAGCAGGAGTTCGATGGCGCTGACTCCTTCGCCCGTACCGAAAAGCCGCTGGGCGGTCCCGATCGGGATGTAGACGAAGCTGGAGTCGTATTCATACATGCCAATGTTGAAATACCCGACGACAGTGAATGTTTTCGCGCGAGGTACGGCCCCGAAGGGACTGACGCTGGCTTGGGGCGACAGCAGCTTGAACTTACTGCCAACTGTTAGGCCCAGTTGATTGGCGAGGCGGTGACCGATCAGCGCTTCGTTGCCTTCTTCCCCGAATTGCCGCAGGCTGCCGAGCGTCAGGTTGTTGGCCAGGATGGGCCGCGACCGGACGGCGTCGCCGGACATGCCGCGCACCAGCACCCCGCTCGCCCGCCCCGCTCGGGTTGAGGCCATGGCCTGACCTTCCACCATCGGCTCCGCATAGGTGACGCCCCGAGCCTTTGCCAGCTTGTCGGCCAGTTCGGGATAGTCCGGTGGCAACGGTTCGCCATAGCCGGTGACGACCATGTGGGCGTTGACCCCCATGATCCGCCCCAGCAACTCCGCCCGGAAGCCGTTCATGACACTCATGACGATGATGAGCGTGGCGACGCCCAGCATGATGCCGGTAAAGGAGAAGCCTGCAATCACGCTCACGAAGCGCTCCGTCCGGCGGGAGCGCAGATAACGCCAGGCAACCAGGCGCTCGAAGGCGGAGAAGATCATGATGGGGTTGGTGCCTGCCTACTGACTTAGCCCGTCAACTTTGACAAGGCGCTGTCAACGGAGAGTTCTTCCCGCTCGCCGGTGGCGCGATTCTTCAGTTCAACCACGCCGTTCTTCAGCCCCCGCGGGCCGACGATCAGCTGCCACGGCAGGCCGATCAAGTCCATGTCCGCGAACTTGGCACCCGCCCGTTCGTCCCGGTCATCATAGAGCGGCTCCTTGCCTGCCGCCGTCAGCTTGGATTCGAGGCTGGCGCAGGCCGCATCGCAAGCCTCGTCGCCGGTGCGCAGGTTGATCAGGCCAACAGGGAAGGGGGCGACGGTTTCGGGCCAGATAATCCCGTCGTCGTCATGGCTCGCCTCGATGATGCCGCCCACCAGCCGGGACACGCCGATGCCGTAAGAGCCCATATGGACCGGCACCTGTTCTCCTTCCGGGGTCGAGACAACTGCGCCCATCGGCGTGGAGTATTTTTCGCCGAAATAGAAGATATGCCCGACCTCGATCCCCCGGCGGGTCTCCAACTGGTCTGCCGGGATCGGACAGGCAGCCGCATCGTGCATCTCGTCCGTGGCGGCATAAATACCGGTCAATTCCTGCACAATCGGCTCCAGATCTTCGTCGTAGGAGACGTGACGGCCGGTCAGATCGATGTCCAGCCAGCGCCTGTCGCAGAACACCTCCGACTCGCCGGTATCGGCCAGAATGATGAACTCATGGCTAAGGTCGCCGCCGATCGGGCCGGTCTCGGCCTTCATCGGGATGGCCTTGAGCCCCATGCGTTCGAACGTGCGGAGATAGGCGACGAACATTTTGTTATACGCATGCTTGGCGCCGGCATAGTCCAGATCGAAGGAGTAGGCATCCTTCATCAGGAATTCGCGCCCGCGCATCACGCCGAAACGGGGCCGCACCTCGTCCCGGAACTTCCACTGGATATGATAGAGGTTCAGAGGAACGTCCCGGTAGCTGTGGCAGTGCGCCCGGAAAATGTCCGAGATCATTTCCTCATTGGTCGGGCCGTATAGCATGTCGCGCTCGTGGCGGTCGGTGATGCGGAGCATTTCCAGCCCGTAATCGTCGTACCGCCCGCTTTCGCGCCAGAGGTCCGCCGGCTGGATTGTCGGCATGAGCACTTCGTGCGCGCCGGTTCGGTCCTGCTCTTCCCGCACAATCTGCTCGATATTCTTCAGCACGCGGAAGCCGAGCGGCAGCCACGAGTAGATACCGGCCGCCTGTTGCTTGATCATGCCGGCACGCAGCATGAGCCGGTGCGAAACGATCTGCGCTTCCGAGGGGTTTTCTTTGAGGGTCGGCAGGAAATAGCGCGTCAAACGCATGGACGGGACTTTCTTCGCTGATCTGTTGGCCTTCCGCTACAGGGGGGAGCGGCGTTCTGTCAATTGAAGCTGCCGTCGCGGCATCAGGCGAAGCTTGGCTTTAGAACGCCTCTCGCCTATTTGCAAAGCCATGACAGGACAGGTTGCTCTCGTTACCGGCGCGGCCCAGCGTCTAGGCCGCGAAATGGCGGTATATCTTGCCTCGCGCGGATATGCGGTGGCCGTGCACTACTATCGCTCTGCGGGGCCGGCAGAGGCACTGGCAGCGGAATTGCAGGTCAGCGGCCATGGGGCGGAACCGTTTCAGGCGGACCTTGCCAATGTTGACGCCGTCAAGGGATTGATCGACCGGATTGAGGCGCACCTCGGGGCGCCCACCTGCCTGGTCAACAGCGCTTCGGTTTTCCAACAGGACACGGCTCATGACTTGTCGCTGGATATTTGGCACGAGCACCTCGACGTTCATTTGCGTGCGCCGGCGTTGCTCGCGCAAGCCATGGCCAGGGCCTTGCCGGCAGGCGCGGACGGGCTGATTGTCAACATGCTGGACGAAGCGGTCCATCGGCCAGGGCCTAGCTATTTCAGCTATACCGTCAGCAAGGCAGCGCTCGCAGCCATGACGGAAATGCTGGCGCAGGCGCTGGCGCCGCGCATCCGGGTCAATGGCATCGCCCCGGGCCTGATCCTGAACAGCGGCCATCCCTCGGAGCAGGCCTTCCAGCGCGCCCACCGCAACACGCTTCTTGGCCGTGGGCCGGACGCGGAGGCGATCGTGCGTGCCCTCGCCTATCTGGTCGAGCAAACGGAGGTTACCGGCGAAATCCTCTACGTGGATGCGGGGAAGCGGCTGATGCAAACGCAGAAATATGTGCCGGCG
>CAYYSC010000338.1:0-4175 GCA_964474065.1 uncultured Rhodospirillales bacterium
CGGCAAATGGTCGAAGGTAACGCCCTTCCCCTCCAGCCAGCGTAGCGCGGGCCCGGCGCCGTTCGCCCAGGCTTCGATCACCGCCGGATCGAGTGCGGACTGGGAGCGCAACAGGTTCGGCCAGTCGGCGTAGGGGCGGCCATAGTCGCGCGTGACCTCCGGGTCCAGGTAGCCCGCCGCGTTCTCCGCCAGCCGTTCCGCGAAATCATCGCTGACCGTGTCATGGTCTTTCATCCGCCAGAAGGATTCCGTGTAGCGGGTGTTGCCGCCCCGGTCCTCCTTCGGCGCCCGCTCCAGCAGATGCACCGTTGCGCCTTCCTCGGCGGCCGATACGGCGGCGGAAAGCCCGGCGATGCCGCAGCCAACAACAATTACGTCTGCGCGGTGAGCGCTCATTCTATGCCGCCTCCGGCAGAAGCACGGCCTCCGGCGCGGCTTTGTTCTGGATCATGTCGGAGGCCTTTTCCCCGATCATCAGCGTGCCTGCGTTCAGGTTGGCCGACAGCATCATCGGCATGATCGAGGCATCGGCGATCCTCAGCCCGTCCATGCCATACACCCGCAGTTCGTCGTCCACTACGGCGGTCGGGTCCGTCTGCGGCGCCATTCGGCAGGTGCCCATCAGGTGAAAGGTCGTGGTGCCGCGTTCCTTGGCGAAGGCGAGCAGTTCGTCATCCGTCTGAGCGTCCTTGCCGGGGAATTCCTCGCGGTCGTAGTAAGCCATCATCTCCGGCGTTTGCAGCAGTTCCCGCGCCAGCCGCATGCCGCCGAGCAGCACCTGCCGGTCCATCTCGTCGGCCAAGTAGTTCGGCTGAATCTCGGGGGCCTCGAACGGGTCGGCGGATTTCGCGAGCAGCCAGCCGCTGCTCTCCGGCCGCTGCTGCCAGGGGGCGCAGGTGACCCCGGGGAAGTCGTCCAACTGCGATTGCACGCCTTCCTTGTAGCTGGCGGGCGTGAACGTCATCTGCAAATCGTTGCCGCTCACGGCCGGGTGCGATTTCCAGAAGCAATGCACCAACGAGGGACAGAGCCCGAGAATGCTGGGCTGGCCGGTGAAGTACTTGAATGCCTCTCCCACCAGCTTGAGACCCTGGGCGCGCTGGTTGATCGTGTCGGTATTCTTAACCCGCGCCACCATGCGCACGGCGTAGTGGTCCCGCAAGTTCTTGCCCACGCCGGGCAGCGCGTGCCGCACCGGCACACCGATGCGCTTCAGATGCTCCGGATCGCCAATGCCGGAGATCTGCAGGAGTTGCGGCGAGGCGACGACGCCGCCCGACAGGATGACCTCCCGGCGGGCCTTCACGGTATTGCGCGTGCCGGCCTGGTCATATTCGATACCGACGGCGCGCCTGCCCTCCAGCAGAATCCGGGTTGCGTGCGCCTCGGTCTTCACGCTCAGGTTCTGGCGGCTCATCGCCGGGTGCAGGAAGGCGCGGGCGGCCGACATGCGCCGGCCCTTGTAGATCGCGCGCTGGAAATAGCCGACGCCATCCTGGCTTTCGCCGTTGTAGTCAGGATTGCGCGGGATGCCCATGCCGACGGCGCCCTTGATGAACGCCTCGCAAAGCGGGTGCTTCCACGGCGTGTCGGTGACGGCCAAGCCGCCATTACGGCCCCTGAAGGTATCGTCGCCATTACCGATCTTCCGCTCGTTTCGCTTGAAATAGGGCAGGATGTCGGCATAGCCCCAGCCATGGTTGCCCCGCTGCGCCCAGCCGTCATAGTCCGCCCGCTGGCCGCGGTTGTAGATGTGCCCATTGATCGAACTGGAACCGCCGAGTGTCTTGCCCCGTGGGGCTGCGATGCGCCGGCCGCCCGTCCACTCGGAGGGCTCGGCGGAATAGAGCCAGTTCACCTTTGGGTTGACGAGCGTCTTCATGAAGCCCGCGGGGATGTGGACAAAGGGGTGTGTGTCCTTGCCGCCCGCCTCCAGCACGCAGACGGTGTTGTTGCCGCCGGCGGACAGCCGGTTCGCCAGGACACACCCGGCGGAGCCCGCGCCGACGATGACATAGTCGAAGATTTCTTCGGTCATCTTCCGAATGATTCCCTATTCAGGTAATTTCTTATACCGGCCCCGCGTTTCCGGTCAGGAACGCCATGGCCGCGTCCACCCCGCCTTTCTCGTGGGGTACGCCGGCGATACTTAAGCCCATTTCGATGTCGGAAAGCGTTCCCATCAGCATGCTCTCGTTGAAATCGCCCAGATGGCCTATGCGGAAGACCTTACCCTTCACCCGGCCCAGACCGTTACCCAGTGAGAGGTCGAATCGGTCGAGCACCGCCGCGCGGAAGGCGTCCGCGTCGTGGCCTTCCGGCATCACGACAGCCGTCAGCACATTGGAGTAGTCGCGAGGTTCCCGGCACAATACCTCCAGCCCCCAGGCCTGAACGCAACGGCGCGTGGCTTCGGCCAGGCGGGCATGGCGGGCGAAAACGTTGAACAGGCCTTCCTCCTCCAGCATGGCAATGGCTTCGCGCAGGCCATAGAGCAGATTGGTATTCGGCGTGTACGGAAAGTAGCCACTCTCGTTCATAGCGACCATCGCCTGCCAGTCCCAGTAGGAGATCGGGAAGCCGGCGTGCTTCCGCGCCTCCAGCGCCCGCTGGCTCAGCGCATTGAAGCTGATGCCCGGCGGCAGCATCAGCCCTTTCTGGGAGCCGCTGACGCTGACGTCGACGCGCCACTCGTCGTGACGATAGTCGATGCTGGCCAGTCCGCTGATCGTGTCGACCATGAACAACGCTGGATGCCCGGCTGCGTCGATTGCCTGCCGAACATCCTGGATTCGGCTGGCGGAGCCGGTGGACGTCTCGTTATGGACAACGCAGACTGCCTTGATCTGCCGCTCCGTGTCCTGACGCAGCGCGTCCTCCACTTGGTCAGGGATAACGCCGCGCCGCCAATCGCCGGGGATGAATTCGGGTTTGAGGCCGAGACGCTCCGCCATTTCCCGCCATAGGCTCGCGAACTGGCCTGTTTCCACCATCAACACCCGGTCGCCGGGGGAGAGGGTGTTGACCAGAGCCGCCTCCCAGGCACCGGTGCCGCTCGCAGGGAAAATCACGACCGGCGCATGCGTCTGGAAGATGCGCTTGATACCCGCCAGCACCTCCCGACCCAACTCGCCGAAGGCTGGCCCGCGATGGTCGATGGTGGCGTAGCCAATAGCGTGCAGAACCCGGTCCGGGGTGTTGGATGGGCCCGGAATCTGCAGGAAATGGCGGCCGGGTCGGCGCGGTCCTGGGAGGTAGGTCATCTTGAGGCACCTGACGATGAGCGGTTCTCGGTTCAGGCTGCATGGGCTTGAATGCCTGTCAAGAAATGCTTCCGGTATGCGGAGAGACCGCGATGAGTAGCGATGATTGGCGGCTGGAAACTCTTGCGGCCCAGGCCCTGCACCGGCTGGACGAGGGTACCGGCGGCGTGATCGCCCCCTGGCAGCCGGCGACGACGTACGCACGCCGGCCGCAAGACTATCAGCCGACTGCAGAGGGCTATGTCTATGGACGGGCGGATAATCCGACCGTGCGTTTGGCGGAGGAGGTGATTGCACGGCTGCATGGTGGCGAGGAGTGCCTGTTGTTCGCGAGCGGGCTCGCGGCGATCGCCTCCGTATTCCGGTCGCTGCCTGCAGGCAGCCATGTTGCCGTGCAGGGAGAGGGCTATTTCGGCACGCTGAAATGGTTGCGGGAATACGCGCCGCGTCTGGGGATCGACCTGACCTTTTTCGAGGCGGGCGACCTGCTGACCCTGAAATCGGCGCTGCGGCCCGGTGCGACCGCACTGGTCTGGATTGAAACGCCAGCCAATCCACTCTGGACCGTCACCGACATTGCCGCCGCAGCGGAAGCCGCCCATCGGGTCGGGGCCATGCTGGCGGTGGACAATACCGCGGCCAGTCCAGTGCTGACCCGGCCGCTGAAACACGGGGCGGACCTGGTGTTCGAGTCGGCCACCAAGTACCTGAACGGCCATTCCGATGTGCTTGCGGGCGCGCTGGTTGCGCCGGACACGGGAACGGACCTCTGGCAGCAACTCATCGTCGAGCGCCATAGCGCTGGCCCGATCCTCGGTGCGTTCGAGGCGTGGCTTTTGGTACGGGGAATGCGCACGGTACATCTGCGCGTGCGGCAGGCATGCACTTCCGCCCTCGAGATTGCGGAGGCTT
>CAYYSC010000339.1:0-4173 GCA_964474065.1 uncultured Rhodospirillales bacterium
GCGGCAGCCTGGATGGCTGTGGCGACGCCGATACCGGGTACCTGACGCGTGGCGGCCGCATGTTCGAGTCGAACTTCGCTTGCACCTTCGACCTGCTCGCGTCCATCCCGCTGCCGGATGATCCAAAACGGTCTGTCAAAGACGATATCGACGCATTCAATCGGGAGGTCCGCAACTCCTCCCGGTGCCGTCTGATTCGGAACGGCCAGAGGGTGGAGGCTCCGCCTCTCAGCCTCGGCGTGCGAGGAACGATGGACCTGCTCCGGCTGGTCGCGCGATCCGAAAGCAGGCTGGAAGGCCAAACCATCGAATCCTGTTTCGGGCCAGCCTTCTTCGCCAGCAATTTCTGGCTGATGTGGAGCACCATGTTTTCCTTCCAGCCGTGGCACAGCGCGGCGGAAATGCGGCGCTACCTGAAGCGGTTCGTCCACCTGTTCCCCGGCTTCTCGCGCCTGGAAGGAATTTTGCGAACCCGTTTCAACCAATACGACTCGATCATTGCGCCGATTGTGCTCTGGCTGACGAGGCAGGGCGTCGAAATCCGCAGCGAAACGGCGGTGCTGGACGCGGAAGTCGAAGGAAATGAGGGGGCCCGCCGCACTTCCGCATTGCGCTTGACAGGACCGCTGGGCGAAGAGCAGGTGAGCATTGCTCCGAAGGACCGCGTCTACTTCACGCTGGGCTCCATGACATCCGGAGCCGTCACCGGTTCGCGCGCCGCCGCACCGCCCGCTGCTCGCCTGGACGAGCCGGGTTGGGTGCTATGGCGGCGGCTGGCGGAACAGGACGCGATCTGGGGCAGGCCTGATGCCTTCGCCGGCACCCCGGAACAAACATCGTGGACATCCTTCACGGTTACTCTCCGCAACCCGGCCTTTCTGCGATTCATGGAAGATTTCACCCGGAATCCAGCGGGCACGGGCGGACTGGTGACGCTTGCGGGATCCGGCTGGACGCTCTCCATCGTGCTGTTTCACCAGCCGCACTTCCGGGGCCAACCGGACAACGCTTACGTATTTTGGGGTTATGGCCTGCGAGGCGACCGGCCAGGCGACTTTGTTGTCAAGCCGATGGCCGCCTGCACGGGAGAGGAAATCCTAGAAGAGTTGAGCGGGCACCTGGGCCTTGGGGATGACGGTAGGGTTTTTTTCGAAGGGGCTTCGGTAGTTCCTTGCCGAATGCCGTACATCACCAGCCAATTTATGCCCAGGGCCGCAGGCGATCGTCCACCGGTGGTACCGGAGGGCGCGGTGAACTCTGCCGTCATCGGCCAGTTCTGCGAGATGCCGCGGGATACGGTGTTCACGGTCGAATATTCGGTGCGCTCGGCGAAGGAAGCGGTGCACCGGTTGACCGGCCGGGCGCCGGCGCCGCCTCCGGTCAAGCCCACGGATCGAAACCCTGCTGTTCTCGCCCGCGCTGCCCTTACCCTGCTGAGGGGCTGAGCTTGCCCGATAGAGGGCCCGGAGAGGCGCAAATCGCTCTCCCGCAACTCGAGCAACTTGCCAATCGCCGGAAGAACCATTGCGCCCATCGGCCGGTCCCATCACCTATGAGCCTGAACCAATCTGGAGGTAGCGCGTTCAACAGGAGCCCAACATGAGGACAGAACCCCGGCGACTAATAATCATGGGCGCGGCCGGACGCGATTTCCATAACTTCAATGTCTGCTGCCGGGACGACCCGAACCTGCGGGTCGTCGCGTTCACCGCCACGCAAATTCCCGGCATCGAGACACGACGTTACCCGGCCGCTCTCGCCGGGCCGCTCTACCCCGACGGCGTTCCCATCGTGCCGGAGGCGAACTTAGAGGATGTTTGCCTGCGCGAACGTGCCGATGCCGTCGTCTTTGCCTATAGCGACGTCTCGCACGCCCATGTCATGCATGCGGCTGCCCGGGCGGCCGCCTGCGGCTGCGATTTCGAGCTGTGGGGCCCGGACCGCACCATGCTCAAGAGCCGGCTGCCGGTCATTGCCGTGACCGCCGTGCGCACCGGCTGCGGCAAATCGCAGGTCAGCCGCCATCTAGCCCGGCAGCTTGCCGGCGGGGGCTACCGCACCGCCGTCATCCGTCACCCGATGCCGTACGGCGAACTGGCCAAGCAGGCGGCGCAGCGCTTCGCCAGCATGAAGGACCTGGAAGCCGCGGAATGCACCATCGAGGAGCGGGAGGAGTACGAACCGTATATCGAGGCCGGCCTCACCGTTTTTGCCGGAACCGACTACGACCGCATCCTCGAAGCCGCGGAGACAGAGGCGGACGTGATCCTTTGGGATGGCGGCAACAACGACTGGCCTTTCTTCAAGCCGGCCATATCCATCACCCTGGTGGACGCACTGAGGCCAGGGCACGAAACGGGCTATTGGCCGGGCGAGGTGAATCTGCGCGCGGCCGACATTGTGGTCGTTGCCAAGTCGAACGCGGCGGCGCCGGAGGCCGTGGAGCAGGTTATCGCCGCTGTCCGCGCGAACAATCCCCAGGCAGGCATGGTTCCTGGCGCATCGCCGGTAATACTAGACGACCCGGGCGAGATCGAAGGGCAGCGCGTGCTGGTAGTGGAGGACGGCCCGACCATCACCCATGGGGGCATGGCTACCGGCGCCGGCTATATTGCCGCCAAGGCCGCCGGCGCGGCGGAGATCATCGACCCCAGGCCCTTCGCCGTGCCGGAAATCGCCCAGGTTTTCGAGCAGTATCCCCATATCGGCCCGGTACTGCCCGCGGTCGGCTACAGCCCGGCGCAACAACAGGCCCTCGCCGACACCATCGCGGCGAGCGGCGCGGACATCGTGATTGCAGGAACGCCGATCGATCTGGCGAACCGCCTCGCCGCATTGCGGGCGGCTGACATTCCGATCATTCGCGCGCGATACGAATACGAAGATGCAAGCGAAATCCGGCTTCAGGACGAGGTCCTTTCCCGCCTCCGCTCGGTTCGCAGCGGCTAGCGGAGCATCCGCTTACGAGGCCTGACCGAATAGGCCGAGCCCCATGGCGTGCCGCTGAAACTGCCGCTTAAGCGGCGGAATTCGGTCCACTGCGGCAAGGCCAAGACGACGGCCAAGCTTGAAAGGCGGCAGATCGGCGAGGAACAGCCGGTTCAGCCCGTCCGTCGCCGCGATCATGGCCAGGATGTCAGGCCAGCGGTGCTGCGCGTAACGGTTGAGCAGCACCCGCCCTCCCGGGTCCATTCCCTTCGCCAGAGCCTGGCCGACACTGTGCCCGAGCGTTTCGATATCGCGAACGCTCACGTTAAAGCCCTGCCCGGCAATGGGATGGATGCCGTGCGCTGCCTCGCCTACCAAGGTGAGCCGCCGGCCCGTGAGCCGCTGTGTCACCGTCAGCGACAACGGATAGCTCCAGCAGTTGCCGTGGATCGCGATGTCTCCCAGAAAGCCGCCGAGGCGGCGCCGCAATTCCCGTTCGAGACTCGGACGCGGCAGGGTTAGCAAATATTCCGCGAGTTCCCGCTTTTCCGTCCAGACGATGGAGGAGCGATGGCTGCCGTCCGGTGCATTCGTCATCGGCAGAACGGCGAAGGGTCCACCGTTCAAAAAACGTTCGTGCGCGATCCCGTCGTGAGGGCACTCGTGGTGGATCGTGCAGACGATGGCGGTCTGGCGGTAATCGATGGCTCGAACGCCGATTCCCGCCAAGCGGCGGAGCGTCGAGCCGCGGCCATCCGCTGCAATCGCCAGGTTCGCCTCGATCACCTGTTCCTGATCGGAAACGAGCGCCGCGCTGCCATCCGCTGTTTCGAAGCCGGTCAACTGCACGCCCCAATAGGCCGCGATGGTTGGCTCGGCCTGGACCGCCTCCAGCAAGGCGCGGCGCAAGCGGAAGTTCTCGACAATATGCCCCATTGGCTCGTCACCGACGGCACGGTGGTCGAAATGCAGGCTCAGGATCGAGTCCCGGTCCGAGACCCGAATATCCAGGATAGGCCCGGCATCCGGCTCCAGTTCGTTCCAAACGCCGAGCCGGTCGAAAAGGCCGCGGGCACCCGCCGCGATAGCCGTTGTCCGGCCATCGGCCGCTTCTGCCGCCAGCGCCTCGGCGGTCTGGCGTTCGATCAGGGCGACGCGCGCACCCTGCTTTGCCAGCAAGAGCGACATGGCCGCCCCTGCCAATCCGGCGCCGACAACCGCTACATCGTACATGGAGCCCTCTTT
>CAYYSC010000340.1:0-4173 GCA_964474065.1 uncultured Rhodospirillales bacterium
GGAACTGGTCGCGGATCATCACCAGCGCCTCGTCTTCCAGGCCCAGTTCGCCGAATTCCCCGGTGGCGCCGCCATCCTCGATCAGCACCGCGATGCGCATGCGCACGGTATTGGTATTGCCTTCCGTGACCAGCGCCTGCACCGCCGAATCAGCCAGGGCGCCGCCGTCAATACCGAGATCGCTCGGCCGCACGATCTCGCCCGCGCTGATGGCGATGCCGCCGGCCATCTGCGCCAGATACTCGCCAAAGCCAGCCTGCAGGATCAGCGCTTCCAACTCACCCAGGCCGTCGCCAGCCTCCAGCCGTTCCGCCCAGCGCAACAGTTCGCGCAGCGCCGTGGTGTACGTCGTGAGCCAGGCGAGGCCGTGCGCCGCCAGCTGCTCCTGTTCCAGGAGTCCGCTCGATACCCTGCCGTTCTTTGATACCATTGCGGCAACGCTCTGACGTGCCCGCTCCGTGAACTGCTCCGCCGCTTGCAGGGCTTCAGCGGCCTTCGGCAGCAGATCGGGCAGGATGACGGATTGCGGCAGGGACATGTTCATGAGATTGCGGCTCCGGCGTTGTCATTCAACGAACGTAGTATCTACGCCCCCGTGGCGCCAGAAGATGACGCGATGTCCGCTCAGATGCGCCCGCCAGCGATCCGCAGGTTCGCGCCACTGGTATAGCTGGCCTTCTCCGAAAGCAGATAGGAAATGCCATGGGCGATCTCCTCCGGTTGGCCGGCGCGGCCCGTCGGCAGGCTCGGCGCGCGCCGGGCAATTGCTTCCGGGCCCGGCATGTCGGTCTCGACCAGGCCGGGAGCGACAGTATTCACCCGCACCCCTTCCTTCGCCAACTCCTGCGACAAGCCGACGGTCAGGCTGTTCACCGCGCCCTTGGTCATGGCGTAAAGAATGCTGTCGTTCGGGCTGCCGAGATGGGCGGAGCCGCTGGAGACGTTGACAATGGCGCCGCCGCTTCCGCCATGTTTCGTGCTCATCCGCTTAACCGCTTCCCGGGTGCAGTGGATGTAGCCCTTGATATTGACGGCGATCATCCGCTCGATGGTCTCGTCAGTAAGCTCGTCGAGACGGCCGCGCTGGGTGATCACGCCCGCGTTGTTGACGAGCGCAGTCAACGGGCCGAGCTCACGGTCCACGGTCTCGAACATCGTCTTCACGGCCGCCGGATCGCCGGTGTCCGCCTGCACCGCGATGGCCCGCTGGCCAGCCGCCTGGATCTCCGACACCACGGCCGCCGCGGCTTCGGCATTGCCGGCGTAGTTGACGGCCACGTCGTAGCCTTCCGCTGCCAGCACGCGAGCCGTCGCGGCGCCGATGCCGCGGCTGCCGCCGGTAATCAACACGACCTTGCTCACCTTCTATTCCCCTCCGTTGCGGCGCTGTTGGAAAAGCTCTAAGCCTTCTAGCATCCGATCATTGGCGCCGGAGGCAAGCCCAGATGTCCCATTATTTCATCGAAGATCCGCGCGAGCATGGACTGAAGTTCAATCCGTTCAAGGCCCTTGTGGCGCCGCGGCCGATTGCCTGGGTTTCGACGGTCAGCGCCAAAGGCGTGATCAATCTCGCCCCCTACAGCTTCTTCAACGCGGTTTCGGATGCGCCGCCGATGATCGTGTTTGCGCCGAACAATCCGCGCCCCGGCGGCGGAGCGAAAGACACCCTCACCAATCTGGAGCAAACGGGCGAGTTTGTCGTCAATCTTTGTTCCTTCGACCTGCGGGAGCAGATGAACGCCTCTTCCGCCCACGTCGATCCCGACATCGACGAGTTCGATCTGGCGGGCCTGACCAAGGCAGAGTGCCACCATGTGAAAGTGCCGCGGGTGGCGGAGGCGCCGGCGGCGCTGGAATGCAAGTTCCTGTTCCGCACGCGCCTGCCCTCCTGGCATGCGAAAGTGGAAAACAATGTGGTTTTCGGCGAGGTAAAGGGCATCCATAGCGCGGAGAACATCTTGAAGGACGGCTTGGTCGACATGCTGGCCTACCGGCCGCTCGCCCGGCTTGGCTACATGGACTATTCTCACGTGCAGGAAGTGTTCGCCATGGAGCGGCCGGACGGCGACTTGGCGTCCTATGAATCGAGCAAGGCGAAGCGCCGCGCGGCGGAGTAGCAGCGGCGCTGGCGGCAACGAAAGGAGCCAGAGCCTATGAACCCCGTAGACGAATTACGCGACCTGATTGCGGCGGCGAACCGCGTCGTGATCTTTACCGGCGCCGGCATTTCCACCGAAAGCGGCATTCCGGATTTCCGTTCGCCCGGCGGGATCTGGACCCGTTACAAGCCGATCTATTTCGACGACTTCATGTCGTCGGAGGAAGCGCGACGCGAGACTTGGCGGCGCAAGATCGAAACCGACAAGACCATGACCGTGGCGGAGCCGAACCGCGGCCATCTGGCCGTGGCGGCGCTGGTCAACCGCGGCAAGGCCACCACGGTGATCACCCAGAACATCGATGGCCTGCACCAGCGCGCCGGGGTGCCGGCAGAGCAGGTCATCGAGCTTCACGGCAACAGCACCTACGCCAAATGCCTGGATTGCGATACCCGCATGGAATTGAAGCCGATCCTCGAAAATTTTGCGCGCGACGAAACCATGCCGGAATGTCCAAGTTGCGGTTCGCACTTGGTCAAGACCGCGACCATTTCCTTCGGGCAGTCCATGCCGGAACAGGAAATGCGCCGGGCGGAGATCGCCACCCACAACTGCGATATGATGATCGCCATCGGCTCCTCGCTACAGGTCTTCCCGGCAGCCGGCTTCCCCATCATGGCGAAGAAGGTCGGCGCAAAACTGACCATCCTGAACCGGGAACCGACGGATCTGGACGAGTTCGCCGATCTCGTCGTTAACGACGAGATCGGCCCGACGCTCGGCGCTGCCGTGGGATTGAACTAGGGAGCTGAACGAACCGGATGCCCGTCTCGAACCCTTTTCCAGATGAGTTGCTAACGGCAGCCGCGCCATATGTCCCGCGCGGGCGCCTGTGATCGATCCGGCGGCAGGAGAGGGCTCCGGCCGGGCAAGCGCGACCAGGAGGCCGGCGCTTTCGAACGCGGGCGGAAGGTTCCGAGCCTGGCTGGACGCTGCCGCCGTCTACGTCAGGCCACGCTTGGTGCTCATCCTCGTCCTCGGGTTCGCCAGCGGCTTGCCGTTGGCGCTGTCCACCGCGACACTCACTTTCTGGCTCGCGGAGGAAGGTGTCAGCAAGGCAGCGATCGGAGCTTTCGCCCTGGTTGGCACGGCCTATACGCTCAAATTCCTGTGGTCTCCGATTATGGACCAGGTTCCCCTGCCGGGCCTGACCCGTTGGTTGGGGCGGCGGCGGGGCTGGATGCTGGTCTGCCAGGGCGCATTGATCGTCGCTATGCTGGGGCTCGGCCAGACGCAGCCGGGTGTTGACGCGGGCCTCGTCGCGCTCTGGGCTGTGGCCCTTGCCTTTGCCAGCGCCAGCCAGGACATCGTTATCGATGCCTACCGCGTCGAGATCCTTAAGGAGTCGGAACAGGGCGCCGGCGCGGCCATGCTGGTATTTGGCTACCGGATCGGCATGCTCGCCTCGGGCGCGGGCGCGCTCTATTTGGCCAGCACCGCGCCCTGGAGCACGGTCTATGCCGTCATGGCGCTTGCCATGGGCGTGGGCGTCCTCGCCACGCTAGTCGCTCCGGAGCCCCGCCCGCCCGCGCACGAACCGCCGGAAGGCGAAGCATGGGAGCGGGCCGCCGCTTGGCTGCGCCGGGCGGTGATCGAGCCATTCGCGGAATTCCTGTCCAGGCCCGGCTGGCTTGCCTTCCTCGCCTTCGTCGTTTTCTACAAGCTCGGAGACGCCGCCGCCGCCGTGATGACGAGCCCGCTTTACGTGGATCTGGGCTTCTCCAAGACAGAGGTCGCGGAAGTGGTGAAGGTGTTCGGCCTCGCCGCGACCCTGGTTGGCGCCTTCGCCGGCGGCTTGCTGGTGGCGCGGCTGGGCCTGGTGCCGGCATTATGGATCTGCGGCGTGCTCCAGCTTTTCTCCAATCTGGGCTTCGGCGGCCTGGCGATGGCCGGCCATAGCGTGCCGGCCCTCGCCGCGGTCATCGGCTTCGAGAACTTGGCGGGCGGCATGGGCACAACTGCTTTCGTCGCGTTCCTTGCCGCACTCTGTAACCGGGAATACACAGCAACCCAG
>CAYYSC010000341.1:0-4170 GCA_964474065.1 uncultured Rhodospirillales bacterium
AGGCCGCCCGCCTGCTTGCCGCTGCTGGCGTCATCGCTCGCCCCAAGGGGTTTCGGCTTCGGCAACCGACACGTATTCCCCCTGGGCCGGCCGGGGCCGCAACTCATGTTGCGAGGATTGGACTGCGGGGCGTGGGTAGCGGACGGCCGTCTCTATCACTTGTTCCAGTTTCAGGAACCAAGCTTCCCAACTCCAGCCCTTTTCGACAAAGGCACGGGCCGCCCGCCCCAGCCTCAACCGCTCTTCGCGAGACTCCAGCAAATCGATGAGTTCTCTAGCAAAAGCCTCCGGCGTGTCGGCCAGCCGGACGGCGCGGGCAGGGGGCGCGCCAATGCCCTCATTGGCAGCGGGGGTCGCGACGACGGCTTTTCCGGCACGGAAATAGTCCAGCAATTTGTTCTGCATTCCCGCTGCTGCGCGAACCGGGCTAACGCAGACGGAAGCCTCCGCCAGATAGGGCAGGGGGTCGCCGATCTCCCCCAGCACCTCGATTCCTTCGCGACCGTGAAGCGCCTGGATCGTTTTGCGCGGCCGCCGCCCGGCAATCCGGAAGCGGGCAGCCGGCCGTGCCTGCCGGACCCTGGGCCAGATCTCCGAAACGAACCAGAGGACCGCCTCCACGTTGGTATTCGTGGCGAGCACGCCAAGGAACATGACGGTATGGCCATCGTCCCGATCCATTGGGGGCTTCGGACCCAGGGTGATGCCGTGCGGCGCCAATACGGCATTGTCGATCTGAGGTTGCCGTTCAGTGGCGCAAGCCTCCTGCACCGCAGCAAGGTCGGCAGGACCGATCAGCACAGTGCGGGCGAACCGTTGCCAAGCCTGCGCTTCATATCGGCGGATAAGCGGCGCTTCTAACCGGTACAACCAGCGCTCCCAGCCTGGCCGGAAACTTTCCAGCATGCGCGCGATGTTGAGTGTCTGGCTCAGTTGCATGCCCAGAATAGCCGGCGCATCGAAGGTGCGCCCGACCGTTTGGGCGCTGCGAATGTAGTAGACATAAACCGCGTCGAATCGCTTGGCGGCGCTTTGGATCGCTTTGGCCTGCGCCCGGTCGTCGAAATAGCCGACCTGCAGCGGCCGCCCCCGGAGCCATCCTGCGACGGCGCCCAGGACGGAACGCCAGCGGGACCGCGGGAAGAGGTGGACGGCAGTGCAATGGCGATGCAGCCAAGCCATTTCCTTTGGCCTCGCGGCAGAGTCTTCCGTGAGGGCGAACAATTCGATGGCATGGCCTCGGGCGGCCAGGAAGGCGATCCAATGCGCCACCGTAATTTGATCGGCCCGCGTCATGGGTAGCGGCAGGCGGCTGGCGACGATGGCCAGCCGCATCGGGCGTGGCGATGCGTCCACCGCCATGGGCTCGGGCAAGTTCAATGCCCGGGCCACGAGGCAGAATCCGCTAAGGACCGGTAACCGCCCCAGTCTTCCGTTAACTTCCTGGTCATCGTTGCTCTCCTATTAATGGCGAACAACCCTTTCGGCGTCTTTTGGCTGAGCAAGGATGACTGGCGATGGTTAATGAACCGTTGAAGCAGGTGGTCCAGAACCCGCGTGGCGGGGGCGTCCGACTCTTGGCTGTCCCGCCGCCGCAAGGCGCGCCCGGGCATGTTCTTGTCGCCGTTCGGGCCTCGCTCATTTCCGCCGGCACGGAGCGGATGGTGACGGCCTTCGCCGAGAAATCGCTGCTCGCCAAAGCGCGGGCGCGGCCCGACTTGGTGCGGCAGGTCCGTGACAAGGTTCAGCGGGACGGGCTCCGCTCCGCGTGGCAGTCTGTGAATGCCCGGCTGAACGATCCGCTGCCGCTTGGCTACTCCGCAGCGGGCGAAGTGTTGGAAGTGGGAGAAGGGCTGGAAGGCCGGTTCCGCCCCGGCGACCGGGTCGTCATCGCGGGCGCTGGCGTTGCCAACCACGCCGAGATTGATCTGGTGCCGGGTAACCTGGCCGTGAAAATTCCCGAAGGCCTAGGCTATGATGAGGCGTGTTTCGCCACCCTCGGCGCGATCGGGCTGCACAGCGTGCGGCTGGTGCGGCCGCAACTCGGCGAATGGGTCGGCGTGGTCGGTACCGGTCTGGTCGGCCTGTTGGCGCTGCAGTTCGCCCGGCTTTCCGGGGCGCGTGTCCTGGCGATCGACTACGACCGGGGGCGGCTGGCCGTCGCAAAGATGCTTGGGGCGGAGCGGACCTGGTGTCTGGCGGATGGTGACCCCGCGGATGTCGCGTTCGAGGCCTCGAACGGGTTCGGGTGCGATGCGGTGGTGCTGGCTGCCGCAACAGACGGCGCCGAGCCGTTGGAGACGGCTGCCGGGATCGCCCGCGACCGGGCCACGGTTTGCCTTGTGGGGATCAGCGGCACGGCCTTTCCCTATCGCTCGTTCATGCACAAGGAATTGTCGGTGGTCGTCGCTCGGTCCTACGGGCCCGGCCGTTACGATGCAGGCTACGAACGGCGAGGAATGGCCTATCCCGAGGGTTATGTGCGTTGGACTGAAACCGAGAACCTACGCACGGTGGCGGAACTGCTGGCCGACGGACGGCTGGACGTCCAAAGCCTGACCACGCACCGGCTGCCATTTGCGGACGCTGCCTCAGCTTACCGAATGATCGTTGAGGGGACCGAACCGCATCTGGGCGTGGTCCTTCAATATCCGACGAGAGAGCGACCCGAAACTATGCCCCTGCAAGCTACCCGGTTGCCGATGGCGCATAGCGGACCGAGGGCGTGCGTGATTGGGGTGATTGGCGCGGGACGGTATGCCCGCACTATCCTCCTGCCGAGATTGGCGAAGCTGTCGGATATCCGGCTCAAGACAGTGGTATCCGCCCGCGGCTTGTCGGCGGAGCATGCCAAGCAGCAGTTCGGCTTTGTCCATGCCGCGAGCGACCCGCAGCGTGTGATGCGGGACCCGGAGATTTCGGCAGTGGTGGTGCTCACCCCTCATGCGGATCATGCTGCATTGACCGCCCAAGCACTAGAAGCCGGTAAGTGCGTCTATGTCGAGAAGCCACTCGCCCTGAACCGGGAGGAGTTGGCAAAGGTTGTCGAAGCCCGCAGCCATTCATCCGGTTTCTTCCAAGTCGGTTTCAACCGGCGTTTCGCGCCTTTCACTCAAGTCGTCGCGGCGGCGTTGGCAGGGCTGGATGCCCGGCGGCATATCGTCATTCGCGCCAATGCCGGCCACGCCGCCGCTGGTGCCTGGGAGAACGACGCGGAGCAGGGGGGCGGGCGGTTGCTCGGAGAGGTATGCCATTTCGTCGATCTGGCCCAGCATCTGGCGGGTGCGCCCGTTGCTGCGGTTCAGGCGGCAGCCGCCGCCCCGGGCCGCGGCCCGGCCGAGGACATCGGTGCCCAGATCGAGTTTGCGGACGGCAGCCTTGCCACTATCGCCTACACTACCTTCGGCGACACGGCCTACAGCAAGGAGAGCATCGAGGTGTTTTGTGGGGGCGAGGTATTTCGCCTGGAGGACTTCCGGGAATTGGTGACGGTGCGGAACGGCCGGTCCCGCCGCCGGCGGATGGCCCAGGACAAAGGGCATCGCCTCGCTCTTGCCGCTTTCGTTCAGGCGGCGCGCAGCGGCCGCTTGGCGCCCGTGACCGAGGACGCGCTGTTGAACACTTCGCTGGCGACGATTGCGCTCCGGGAGTCGCTTAGGGAGGGGGCGCGGATTAGGCTTTCCTAGCGCGCTCAAGCTTGCCGATTGGCAGCGCCGTGGCTAGGGTCCGCCACAGTCACAACCCAGGCAAGGAAAGCCAGATGAAGAAAACAGTCGCGGCGGCCGCCATGGCCGGCATGATGGCGGGCGGCGGCGCCCAGGCGGCAGGCCCCGAGGACACGTTGGTCATGGAGTTGCGCACCGGGACGGTCATCATCGAAATGCGCCCCGATCTCGCCCCGAACCATGTGGCGCGCGTCAAGGAACTGACCCGAGAGGGCTTTTATGACGGGCTGAAATTCCACCGGGTGATCGATGGCTTCATGGCTCAGACCGGCGATCCGCGCGGCGATGGTACGGGTGGTTCCGGACAGAATATCGACGCCGAGTTCTCAAACGCTTCGTTTGAGCGCGGTACGGTCGGCATGGCGCGTTCTCAGAATCCGAACAGCGCGGACAGCCAGTTCTTCATCATGTTCGACCGCGCGCCGCACCTCGACGGTCAATACAC
>CAYYSC010000342.1:0-4167 GCA_964474065.1 uncultured Rhodospirillales bacterium
GACCTGGTGGCGCCGCCGCGTCATGACGGATTGACCGGACCGAATGTCATTCCCACCAAAGCCGCCATCCATCGGATCACCCCGGAAAAACTGGACAGAGCCGCGGTGGAATGGCGTCCCCTCTTCGAGCCCCAGCCGCAGCCATGGGTCGCCGTATTGATCGGTGGCAGGAGCCGGGCCTTTGCTTTTGACGAAGCGGTTGCCCGGGACCTTTCTGACCAGCTTCGAGCCTTGAGCGACAATGGCGCTACGCTTTACGTCACTACCTCGCGGCGGACGGGCATTGAAAACACCCGGCTGCTGAAGGCGGCTCTGCCAGACGCCTATTTCTGGACGGGCGGAACCGACGGCCCAAACCCTTTTCTCGGGCTGTTGGCGCTGGCAGATCATATCGTCGTTACCTGCGACAGTGCATCGATGATTTCCGAAGCTTGCGCCACCGGGAAACCGGTCCATGTAATCGAATTAAGAGGCGGAAACAAACGCTTCCGGCGATTTCTTGAAGGCCTCTACCAAGATGGGTTCGCCCGCCGGTTTGAGGGGGCACCGTTGCCGGAATGGAGCTATCTACCGCCCGACGACACGGCAACGGTGGCGGACGTTGTCCGCACGATGCTCGCCAGTCGCTAGTGGTCGCTCCTACTGCGGCAAGGGGAGGTCCATGTTGTTGTACGGACCCCAATCCTCGATCTCCGGGTAATGCTGCGCACGCCAGCGCCGCACCCGGCGGTTCATCACCCAGCGCCACCATTGGGGAACGGTCGCCATCGCGACCATCACGGGATAGCCAAACGGCAGGTGCGGGGCCGTGCTTTCCGGGTAGGTCTGTAGCACCGGGTAATGCCGCTCCGGCTTGAAATGGTGGTCGGAATGCCGCTGCAGGTTGACTAGCATATAACCTGTGGCCGGGCGGGTCGCATTCCAGGAATGCCATTCGCGTGTGTGTTCATACCGCCCGCCCCCTAAGTGCTTGCGTGTCAGGCCATAGTGCTGGACAAAATTGACGAACTCAGTCAAGAGAATGGCAATAAGTGTTTGCAATAAAAATAAAATGATTCCGAGCCACCCGCCAACCAGCCAAGCGAGAAACAAGAAAGCCGCGGCTCCGCCGATATACTGCCAGAACGGATTGTCTAGAGACCACGCACCCTTACCGCGCTGCCGAAGGCGGGCTGCTTCTACCTGCCAGGCGGAGAGAAAACTCCCCGGCAAAACGCGCAGCAGAAAACGATAGACGCTTTCGTTGTAGCGCGCCGTCACCGCATCCCTGGGGGTGCCGACATAGCGGTGATGAACCCTCAAGTGTTCGGTAAAAAAATGTCCGTATAGTATTGAGATAAGGATTATTTTAGCTGCCGATTTTGCAACGCGATTCCGCCGGTGCATCAGTTCATGCGCATAGGTAACACCGAATGTACCCGTTCCGATGCCGACACACGCCATCAGGCCGATCGCCTCTGCGGTGCCAATGCGGTCGGTCTGCGTGATCAGCGCCAACGTGCCGAAAATCAGCAGTATCTGGATAGGCGTCCACGCGAGCAGCAAGCGATCATGCCAGACAAGCCTTCTTTCGAGCATTCGGATAGTTGGATTGCGCGTGTTCGCCGGCAGTAGGTAATCTGCAAGGGATGCGCCGCCCCACAACACGACCGGTACGGCTAAAAGGGCCCAGCCTCCCCACCAAGCAGCCACCGCAAACAACGGTAAATAAGCCAGCGAGAAGGCAAAGACGGCTGCTGAGGGCACCTTGCCAGTTTCGGTTGCTTCACTCGATCGTGATCTGGACACGCCGCCCGTCTCCCTGTCGTGCAGCTTTGCGCTTCGATACCCTCCGGCGAGATAGGGATCGAAGCGCCAATAACCTGCAACAGCAGAGCAAGCAAGCGCGATGAAAAGTTCCGCTCGCACCCACCAGCCATTTCGTGGCTGCCAGCGCTACCTCGACGCGGCCTTGAACCACACGAGCGGAAAACCGCGGCGTTCCGGTCCTTTGCCCCCTTAGCGATATCAGAATCCGAGACCGGAAAGTGTTTCGATGCTCGTTAGCGAACACAACTTTGGTTCGGACCCCACCCAAGGAGAAGGCACCATGCCCGACCCTCGCACGGTATCCAGACACTACACCCATGGCGCCTTGCTGGATGCAATCCGGGATGGCGTTGCAAAACTCGGCAAATCGCCGAGCGGCGTCACCCTCGAAGAGCTTGGCGCCGCAGACGAATTTCATATAGGCGGACGGATCGCTACGGCACGCTTCCTGGAGAAACTGGGCATTACGGCAAATGACCAGGTTCTCGACGTCGGTTGCGGATTTGGAGGCGCCAGCCGTTTCGCCGCTGAGGCTTTTGGATGTGCGGTTACGGGCATCGACTTGACCGAAGAGTACATAGCCGCCGGCCGGGAGATCAATGGATGGGTTGGCTTGAGCGGCCGGGTCACGCTGGAGAACGGGAATGCCACCTCGCTGCCGTACGAAGATGGTGCCTTTGACAAGGTCTACATGCTGCATGTCGGCATGAACGTCGAAGACAAAGACAAGATGGCATCGGAAATGTTTCGCGTCTTAAGGCCGGGCGGCCGGGCCGGGGTATACGACATTATGCAAATGAACGGCGATCCACTGCTTTTTCCGGTGCCTTGGGCCGCTTCCGCGGCCGGCAGCGTTGTCGAATCGCCCGCCGTCTACAAACAGGCGCTGGCAAAAGCGGGTTTTCACCTGACCCACGAGGAGATCCGCAAACAATTTGCGATCGAATTTTTCGACAAGCTCCGGGCGAGCGTGTCGGAAGCCGGCGGCCCGCCGCCATTGAGCCTGCAACTGGTGATGCGGGACGACGCGCCCAAGAAAATCAAGAACATGGTCGAAAACATCAAGGCTGGGCGGATCGCGCCGGTGGAGTTGATCGCTGAAAAACCAGCTTGATGCGCAACCACGGAGTCATTCCGTCTGGAAAGCCGTTAGACGGCGGTGAGCCGAGGCTCTAGTCTCTCGGAACAACGCATACTCCTGGGATCGAACGCCATGGCTCATTCGCCAACCGCAATGCGCCTGCCGAATGCCGGCATTGCCGAATTGTTCACCACCGATGCGCGCTGGCAGGCTTGGCTAAACGTCGAAGCCGCACTGGCGGAAGCGCAGGCGGCCATCGGCATGATCCCTGCGGAGACGGCTCCGGTCATCGCCGCTCATGCCAGGCTGGACCTTTTCGACCGCGAACGGCTGGATGAGGGCTTCAAACGGACCGGTCACACGATCGTACCGCTGGTCTGGGAACTTGCGCGGTTATGCGGCGAACCGGCGGGTGGCTACGTTCACTGGGGCGCGACCACTGAAAACATTGTCCGCACGGGCGATACCCTGCAACTCAAGAAGGCGCACGCTGTCTTCCTGCGCTTGATTGATGAAACGCTGTTGACGATGGCCGATCTGGCGGAACGCTCGGCCGCGATGCCGATGGCAGGGCGAACCCATGGCCAGCATGCCGTACCGGTGACGATGGGCTTGAAGGTGGCCTCCTGGATTGATGCGCTGCTGCGTACCAAGGAGCGGCTGCTGGAGGCGGAAAAACGTGTATTTGTCGGCATGCTGGGCGGGGCCGCCGGTTCTCTCGCCAGCTTCGGCGATCAGGGCCTCGCGTTGCAAGCCAAGCTTTGTGAGATTCTGGGTCTGGTGCCGATGGCTGTTCCATCGCGCTCCCTGCTTGACCACCAGGGCGAGTACGTCTCGATCCTGGGACTACTGGGTGGATCGGCGGGCATGGTCGGCCGGGAGGTCTACCACCTGATGCGGACCGAATACGGCGAGGCGGAAGAACCGGTGCCGCCCGGCACGGTCGGTTCCTCAACCATGCCACAGAAGCGCAATCCTTTTCTTTCGCAGGATGTGATCGCTGGTGCCGCCCAATTACGGGCGATTGTCCCCCTGGCGCTGGAGGCCGTTCAGACCGAGCACGAAGCGGACCGGACCACCTCCCTGATGATGCGGGATGCGGTGCAGCGAGCCTGCATCACAACCGGTGACGTGCTGGTTCGTCTCCGCGAGATCGTGCAAGGGCTGAAACTGAACCCAGAACGGATGCGCGCGAACCTAAACATCGGCCACGGCCTCATTATGGCCGAGGCGCTGATGCTCAGTCTGGGCGCGACCATCGGAAGGCAGGCGGCGCA
>CAYYSC010000343.1:0-4129 GCA_964474065.1 uncultured Rhodospirillales bacterium
GATGGACGAGTACAACACCATGAACATCCCGGGTGGCATCTGCTGCCCCGGCGGCGAACTGGTCTATCGCGCCCAGGCCGTCGCGCCCGACCCCTCCACGACTGTCGTCGTGAACTGCGCGGGCCGGACCCGCTCCATCATCGGGGCGCAGTCGCTGATCAATGCGGGCCTGCCGAACAAGGTGGTGGCGCTGCAGAACGGTACCATGGGCTGGCACCTTTCGGGCTTCAAGCTGGAACACGGCAACAACCGCCTGCACCCCAATGTGGAGCGGCACGACGTGGCGATCGCACAGGAGCGGGCGTCCGCCGTCGATCAACGATTCCAGGTGGCACACGCGACCCGGGACGAGGTGAAGACGTGGGAGCGGGATCCGAGCCGCAGCCTATATTTGCTGGACGTGCGCACGGCGGACGAATTTGCGGCTGGCCACCTGCCGGGCTCCAAGCATGCGCCCGGAGGGCAATTGGTGCAGGCGACGGATCGCTATGCCGGGGTGCGCGGCGCGCGCCTGGTGACGATCTGCGACACGGGCGTGCGTTCGACCATGGCGGCGCACTGGCTGAAGCAGATGAATTGGGATGTTTACGTCCTTGAAGGCGGCCTTCCTGCTACAGGCCTGGAGCGCGGCAAGGGCGCGAAGCCAGTGCTGGGCGAGCCGGAGTCCGCCCCAGTCGTCGACGCCGGCGTGGCGAAAACGACGCTGGATCAGGGCGAAGCGGCCGTGATCGACCTGGGCTATTCCCGCGACTACCGCAAGGGCCATATCCCGGGCGCGTACTTCCTGATCCGCTCGCGCCTGACCGAGGACAGGCATAATCTGCCAATGGCGGTGCGCTACATCGTGACCAGCGAGGACGGCATGCTGGCCAAGATCGCCGCCGCCGAAATGGAGCAGGTGCTGGAAGCGCCCGTGCACGCGCTCGAGGGGGGAACGGAAGCCTGGAAGGCAGCCGGCTACCCATTGGAGGAAGGCGAGGCCCCTATGGCCTCGGAGCCTAACGATGTCTGGTTGAAGCCCTATGAGCGCAAGGGCACAGTGGAGGACTTCATGAACGAATACCTTACCTGGGAGATCGCGCTGGTCGATCAGATCAAGCGCGACGACACGGTTAAGTTCTGGGCTCCCTGAGCGCCATCCAGCGGGCCGCGGCGGGCACGCTCGGTCGCGCGGTTGACGCCGTACTGCCGCCCCGTTGCCTCTCCTGCCAGGAGGCGATGGCGCCGCCAGGCGGGCTTTGCCCGGACTGCTGGCCGGGCATTCGCTTCCTTGCCGCCCCCCTTTGCCAGCGTTGCGGCGCTCCCTTGGCGGAGTCGGAACCGCCGGTCTGCGGCTATTGCCGGGACCGGCATTCTCTCCTCGGCCGCAGTCGCGCGGCCTTCCTCTATGATGAGGGCAGCCGCAATCTCGTCCTGCATCTGAAACATGCGGACGCGCTGGCGGGCGTGCCGGTGCTGGCCCGCTGGATGCAGCGGGCGGGCGCGGAACTCCTTGGCGAGGCGGACCTGCTGGTTCCCGTGCCGCTGCACTGGGCCCGCCTGTTCAAGCGCCGCTACAACCAGTCGGCGGAGTTGGCGCGTGCAATTGCGCGGCTTACGGGAGTGCCTGCGCTGCCGGACGGGCTCGTCCGGATTCGGCGGACGCCATCGCAAGGCGCCTTCAGCCGCGAGCAACGCAGGGCCAATGTCCGTGACGCGTTCCAGGCAAAGGACCGATACCGCAGTCGCATCAATGGCGCGCGGATCGTACTGATTGACGATGTCATGACCACCGGGGCGACCCTGGAAGCCTGTACCGCCGCACTTAGGAACGGTGGAGCAGCGCAAGTGGATGCATTGACGCTGGCCCGGGTCGAGCATGGTGCGGCGCTGACTTGACGCTGTACGTCCGGATGCCCTGATATGGGCAAAGTGAAAACAGGAGCTTGCCTGACCATGGCCAAAGTTGAAGTTTATTCCAGCATGTGGTGCCCATTCTGCTACCGGGCCAAGAAGCTGCTGAAAAATAAGGGCGTGGAATTCGAAGAGATTGACGTTGACGGCAATCCGGCGCTGCGCAGCGCCATGCGGGAGCGCGCCGGTGGGCGCCATACCGTGCCGCAGATTTTCATCAATGACGAAGGCATCGGCGGTTGCGATGAGCTTTACGCCCTCGAAAAGCAAGGCAAGCTCGACCAGTTGCTGAATGCCTGAACCGGGAGCGCGTCCGATGGCAGAGACATTTACCGTTGCCTGCGTGCAGACCACGTCGGTCAGTTACACGCGCACCACCATGGCTGCCGTCGGCGACCTGGTCCGCCGGGCTCGCGATGCGGGGGCGGATTTCATCACGACACCCGAAGTCGTGAGTATGCTTGGCCCGCGCAAAGAAGTGCTGACCAATGCGCAGCCGATGGAGGGTCATGATGGAATCGCCGCATTCGCCGACTTGGCCAAGGAAACGGGCGTCTGGCTGTTGGCCGGCTCGATGGTGGTGAAACTGGGTGAGGAAAAGCTTGCGAACCGCTCGATGCTCTTTGCGCCGTCGGGCGAAATCACCGCCACCTATGACAAAATCCACATGTTTGACGTGGATCTGGAAGGGGGCGAAAGCTACCGCGAAAGCGCCACCTACCAGCCAGGCAACAATGCGGTACTCACCGACTTGCCCTGGGGCAAGCTCGGCATGACGGTCTGTTACGACATGCGCTTTCCCTATCTATACCGGGACCTGGCTCATGCCGGGGCGGACTTCCTGACGGTGCCGAGCGCATTTACCGTGCCGACTGGACGGGCGCACTGGCATGTGCTGCTGCGGTCGCGGGCAATCGAGACCGGTTGCTTCGTCTTTGCGCCGGCACAGGTTGGCGAGCATTTCCCGAAGCGCAAAACCTATGGCCACTCCATCATCATCAGCCCGTGGGGCGAGGTGCTGGGAGAGGCCGGAGGCGAGGAAACGGGTGTCATCACCGCCCAGATCGATCCGGCGAAAATCAAGGAAGCGCGCCAGATGGTGCCGTCGCTCTTCAACGATCGGGCCTATGAACGGCCGCAAGGCGCCGGCCACCGCAAAGCTGCGGAATAACGCGGCAAGCCGCTGCAGGCAGTAACCCTTCTGCCACATTGGCTTCTTGGTCTTAGCAGTCCATATATTAGAGTGCTAACAGCGGCAAACTCGCTGCTGTTCCGCAATTCATGAGGCAACCGGATGATCAAATACGATCTGCGCTGCGAGCAGGATCATGAATTTGAAGCGTGGTTCCCCAACAGCGGGACCTGCGACGAACAAATGGCAGGCGGCGAGGTGCTCTGTCCGCACTGCGGATCCGCCGATGTGCGAAAGGCCCTGATGGCACCTTCCATCGCCAAAAGCGAGACCGTCGACCCGGAGCGGAAGCGGGCCATGGCGATGGCCCAGAAGGTGCACCTGATGCGCGAATTCCGGCGATACGTGGAAGAGAACTCCGACAACGTCGGCGCTGATTTCCCGGAAGAGGCCCGCCGCATTCACTACGGTGAGTCAGAACACCGGAACATTTACGGCGAAGCAAAATTGTCGGAAGCCAAAGAATTGATCGAAGAAGGAATCGACGTCTTCCCGGTCCCCGGGCGATTCCGGGACGACGCTTGATCCGCCAGCAGCCTGACGGAAAACGCCTACCTCAAAAAGAAAGCAAGTCCGGCCATCCGGGCTTGCCTTAAGCCGCGTTATACCCGCGGTTGATTTTGGCGCTAATCTTCCTCCCTGGACTTGAGCCGCCTAAGCTGCTTGCACTTGGTGCCTAACCGGTCATCCAGTTGTTATGACGTTATGCAACTGGGGCAGCAGAGTCCGCTTCATTTCCACAATACGGAAGCCGAGATCACCTTTTTCGGGTGATCTCAAACGCTGGTACCGCCGTATCCAAGTAAACATCAAGTTTTGCCAGACGCACGCGCACCGCTTCGACCCGCGAATCTTCGAACGCAAACGCCAAAAGATCGTGCGCCAACGTCTCCAGAAGGTCCGTGTGCCCTCGTGCCGGCCAATCGGTGGTCAGGTAACGGTAAAGGCGGCTGTAGTCGAGGCAATCCTCGATGCCGGACGGCGGCAGGGACAGCGACCGGTAGCATTCCACATCGACCTGCACCCGCTGGCGCCGGTCCGGCT
>CAYYSC010000344.1:0-4125 GCA_964474065.1 uncultured Rhodospirillales bacterium
GGTGTAGCCGATGAACCAAGCATCGCGGTAGCCTTGGGTCGTGCCGGTCTTGCCGGCAGCGGGCCGTTTCAGCGCGGCGGCGGTACCGCTGCCCTCGGTCAGGGTCGCCGCGAGCATCCGATTCGCCTGCGCAACAACACCTGGCACGAGTACCGGCGTCTCATCTGCCGGCGAGTGGCCCCGCGATGGATAAAGGACATTCCCTTCCCGGTCCCGGATCTCAACGATGCCATAGGGCATCGTCTTTCTCCCGCCGTTGGGCAAGGTGGCGTACGCGGCCGTCAGCTCGATCAGCCGGGTTTCGCTTGTGCCCAGCACCAAGCTCGGGTGCTCGGTCAACGGGCTTTCAATGCCGAGCCGTTGCGCCATCTCCCGCGTTTCGTCGTACCCGACCCGCTCGGCAAGGCGCACCGTCACGCTGTTCAGTGACTTAGCCAAGGCCGTCGTCAACGTCACGTCGCCATAGTAGCGGCCGAGATAATTGCCGGGACGGTAGGAACCGCGGCGTAACGGTGCGTCGGTGCTGTGCGTGTCATCGGTGAAGCCTGCCTCCAGCGCTGCCAGAAAAGTGAACAGCTTGAAGACGGAGCCGGGTTGCCGCTTGGCCTGGGTTGCCCGGTTGAATTGACTTTCCGCGTAGTCGCGCCCGCCAACCATGGCCCGCACCGCGCCGTCGGGCGTCATCGCGATCATGGCCGCCTGGCTGGGCCACCCGTCAACCCCGCTTGGCCGCAGCAGGAGCTGGGCCTTAACCAGGGAGTCCGCATAATCCTGCATCTGTCGGTCGAGGGTCGTGCGGATCAGCAGGTCCCGATCGATGGTCGATAGGTAATCCTGGGCCTGGTCCACGATCCAGTCGGTAAAATAACGCCCCCCGATGGCGTGGCCGCTGCGGGCCGGAGGTTTCGGTACCGATTCCATTAGAGCCCGGTGGGCGCGTCCGGAGGCGATGTAGCCAGCATCCACCATCGCCCCCAGCACCAGCCGGGCGCGCTCGCCTGCCCCTTCGGGATTGTTGGTGGGCGCCAGCGTAGACGGCGATTTCAGCAGCCCCGCCAGCAACGCTGCCTCCCAAAGCGTCACATCCCGCGCACTTTTGCCAAAGTAGCGCCGGGCGGCGGCGTCGACCCCATACGCGCCAGCGCCGAAATACACCCTGTTCAGGTAGGTCTCGAGAATCTCGGCCTTGTCGAACCGGTATTCCAGCCAGAGCGCCAGCAGGGTCTCCTGGATTTTGCGGCGGTAGGAGCGCTCGTGGCTGAGAAACAGATTCTTCGCCACCTGCTGGGTGATCGTGCTGCCCCCCTGCCGGACCTCTCCTTCCAGAATGTTGACGAAGAGCGCTCGGGCGATGCCCAGCGGGTCAACGCCCCAATGATGCCAGAAGCGCCGGTCCTCAATGGCGGTCAGCGCTTCCACCATGTGCGGCGGCAGTTCATCGAGGTGAAGCGGCTCGCCATAGAGGTCGCCTATTGCCGCAAGAAAACTGCCGTCCGAGGCCTCCAGCGTCAGGCTGGGCGACCGCGGCAGCCGCGTGGCCTCCTCCACGTCCGGCAGGTCGTAGGCGAACCAGGCAAGCGCAATCAGGCCGGCCGCCGTCATCCACATGCCGGCGATCAGCGACCAGCGAAAAGCCCAGCGCAGAAACCGTCCCGACCGGCGGCGGCGCGGAGGTGGCGGCCGGCCATCCGGCATTTCGATCTTAGGCGAGGGGCGGCGCTTCCGGCTCACGCACCCGGCTCGGCCGGTTCAAAATCGGGCGCCATGCCAAGCGCCCGCAGATAGAGATCCAGGAGGCTTTCCTGCTCTGCCCGGTCCTGCGCATCCATTTTGCGGAGCTTGAGCACCTGGCGCATGACCTTGGTATCGAAGCCATTGGCCTTGGCCTCGGCAAATACCTCGCGCACGTTCGCAGCGATCTCGGCCTTTTCCTCCTCCAGCCGTTCGACACGTTCGATATAGCTGCGCAGTTGCTCAGCGGTAACGCCGCCCACATCCGTCATGTTTTTGCTTTCGCCCTAATCTTCGTGGAGGCGGCCGACCTTAGCCAAGCGGGGGCCGTTCCGGCAATCAGCTAGCCCTGCCAGCGCCGACAATCCAGCCTTCCTGAGCCCAGATGGTTGCCAATTCATCCCCAGAACAATCCCCAGGGGCGGCCAGCATCCCCGCGATTCGGCCCTCTCTGTTCGCCTGCTGCAGGGCGAGCAGGGTGGCGGCGATCTGCTGCGCGTCCCGGATCGGGCGGCTCGCGACCAGCGGATGGCTCCGCCAGTCCCGGTAGAACAGATTCGGCCATATCTCCGCGATGGTGACGGGGGCGAGCGCCTGCTCCCACGCAGTCTCGAACGGCCAGAGAGCGGCGTCCTTGAACGCGGGTTGCTGCAACAGGCGGTGGATGGAGGCCACGCCGGTTATAACCTGGCTGCCGACGGAGGCGGGATACGCCAGCTTCCAGACGGTCTGAATGCCCATATGCCGGAGCGTCCGGTCGGCGATCCGGTATTCCGGGATCACATCGGGCCAGGGCGAGGGCCGCGTCGGTTTTAGGCCCGGATAGCGTTGGGAGGCCGGGTGGCCCCAAAATGGCCCATCCGTGTCTGGCCAAAGCTCCTGATTCAGCCTGCCGGCCACTTCGAAGCGGCTGTTGCGGTCGTCCGCTTCATCCTGGAGGAGCGCGCCGTAACGCGCCGCCAGCGCCCGCCCGCCGGGCAGGCCGGAGCCTGCCGGATAGCCGAACGGGAAGTCGAAGCCGACAAGCACCTTGCCTTTAGGGCGGGCTTCTTTCGTCCAGGCCTCAATGATGGCGCGCGCTTCGGCCCTGGTGCGGCAGTATTCGAGCAGCGGCGCTTCCTGCCTGGCGTCGAGGCGGCCGACCCAGCAGCGGTCCTTGCTGGGCTTGCGCGGGCCGGGCGCGCTAGCTGCCGACCAGTCAACCATGATCAGGCGCCGGAACAGCCCCATGACCTTTTCCTCAAGCTCTCCGGATGGGGTCAGCCGTGCTTGGCCTGCTGTTCCTGGAATTTCGCCTGCTTCTCTGGCGAGGCTTCCCTCTGGTGCTTCGCTTTGTACTCGGCATAAGGCATGCCGTAGACGATTTCACGGGCTTCATCGTAGTCCATCTCCAGCCCGCGTTCCTCCGCGGCGGCCTTGTACCACTTGGACAGGCAATTCCGGCAGAATCCCGCCAGGTTCATCAGGTCGATATTCTGCACATCTGGATGGTCCCGCAGGTGCTGAACAAGCGTGCGGAATGCGGCGGCTTCCAATTCGGTGCGGGTGCTGTCATTCATGACGTAAGTCTCCGTTGCGCAAATGACCGAAGCTCCAATTTGGTGACAGAAGCTCACGTTGACCAGCCTTCGCATCCGTGAAAGCCTTTTCCGGGCCATGATTGAACCGCGAACCCTCCTCGACACCGGCTTCCGTGCTGCTATTGACCGCGCTGCTCCGGCAAGGGTTCTGGCCGGCCACCTGCCGGCGCCGCCGAACAAGGGAGAGGTCATTGTGGTCGGGGCGGGTAAAGCCGCGGCCGCCATGGCCGCCGCAGTCGAAGAGGCTTGGCCGGAGCTCCCGATGCGCGGGCTCGTCATCACCCGCTACGGCCATAACGTGCCAACCCGCCGGGTCGAGGTCGTCGAAGCAGGTCACCCGATGCCGGACAGCGCGGGCGCCATTGCCGCCGACCGCATCGCCGGGATGGTTAGCCGGGCCGACGATGACGATCTGGTGCTGTTCCTCGCTTCCGGCGGCGGCTCCTCGCTGATGGCTCTGCCCGCCGATGGGATTTCCCTGGAAGACAAGCGGTCGGTCAACGCCGCGCTGCTGCGGTCCGGCGCCTCGATTACCGAGATGAACGCGGTCCGCAAGCACCTGTCCCAGTTGAAGGGCGGCCGCCTCGCTGCGCTGGCCGCGCCGGCGCGGGTGTTGACCCTGGCGATCTCGGACGTGCCGGGGGACAGCCCGGACGTCATCGCCTCCGGCCCCACCGTGCCGGATCGGAGCACGCTCGCCGAGGCCCGGGCCGTGCTGGCGCGCTACGGCATCCGCCCGCCCGCTGCGGTGGCCAAGCGCCTGTCGGACCCGGCAGCAGAAACGCCGAAGCCGGGCGACGCGGTGTTCTTCGGC
>CAYYSC010000345.1:0-4122 GCA_964474065.1 uncultured Rhodospirillales bacterium
ACCTTCGCCGGACCGGCTGTTCCTCGGCTCGGAAGGAACGCTCGGCATCATCACGGAAGCCTGGATGAAGCTGGTGCAGCGCCCAAGCTTCCGCGCGAATGCGGCGGTTCACTTCCATGACTATTTCGACGGCGTGGGTGCGGTGCGGGCGATCAGCCAGGCCGGGCTCTACCCGGCCAACGTGCGCCTTTTGGACCATAACGAATGCAAATATTCCGGCACCGGCGACGGGACGACCGCGGTGCTGATCCTGGGCTTCGAGAGTGCCGACCACCCGGTCGATGCGTGGATGGCTCGTGCGATGGAGTGCGCGCACGACCACAAGGGCTTTCTGCCGGAAGAGAGCCTTTCGGCGAAGGACGACCCGCACGGCGGGGCCGCCGGCCGCTGGCGCCAGGCCTTCATCAAGGGCGGCTACCTGCGCGAGATGCTGACCGCACGCGGCATCATCAAGGAGACGTTCGAGACCGCCACCACCTGGGACCGGTTCGAAGAATTCTATCACGCCGTGCACGACGCAACGCGCGAGGCGGTGGAGCGCGCCACAGGCAAGGGCGCGGCGGTCGCCTGCCGCTTCACTCACGTCTATCCGGACGGTCCGGCCCCCTATTTCACCTTCATCGGCAAGGGAGAGAAGGGCCGGATGGGCGAGCAGTACGACGAGGTGAAGAACGCTGCCTCCGATGCCATTATCAAACACCGGGGCACCATCACTCACCACCATGCCGTCGGGCGGGATCACATGCCGTGGTATCGTCAACAGCGCTCGCACGTGTTCGCTGCAGCGCTGGGTGGCGCCAAAAACGCCGTGGACCCCGCCGGTATCATGAACCCGGGGGTGTTGGTTTAAGTCAGAACGCTGCGTGGGGAACCGTGTGGAAGAAGAAGGGCTTGCTGGCAAGACTGGCACGGGTACGTCAGGGAACGCCGATCTCGGGAGGCCCTGAAACATCCTGGCAGCCAGGCTGCAAGCGAACCTATCCTTTGAGTTGCCCGAGCATTTCCCGCAGTTCCTCGATCCTGGACTGTGGCGCAGGGTGAGTGGAGAGAAACTCCGGCTGCTGAGCGCCCCCGGCAGCCTGCATGCGCTGCCAGAACGCGATGGCTTCGGGCGGCCGGTAACCCGCCTCGGCCATCAGGCGGATGCCGAAACGGTCCGCCTCCAGTTCCTGGGAACGGGAATAGGGCAGCACCAGTCCGTACTCGACTCCCAGACCCAACGCCGCCGCGATCTCGGCCGCAAATTCCACGTCTCCCATTTGAAGCAGAAACGCTATCAGTCGAAGTCCCCAGTCTTTGGCCACCTGGGCATTGATCCGTTCCTGGCCATGCTCGGCCTGGACATGGCCGATCTCATGCCCGACGACCGCCGCAAGCTGGTCTTCATTTTGGCCAACACGGAACATTCCTTGAAACACACCGATTTTTCGCCCCGGTAAGGCGAAGGCATTCACCTCCGGCCGGTCGAATACCAACACCTCCCACTGCTCCGGCTTTTCACCGGCCGCCTTCAGGAGTAGGGAGGAAACGCGGTTCAGAAGCCGCTGCTCCTCACTGTTGCGCGCAACCGGTGTTTGACTCTTGATTTCCTGCCAAGCCCGGAGGCCCATCTCCTCAACCTGCCCTTCGGAGACAAGGTCGATCTCGGAGATTTCATCGCAGCCGGTAAGAAGAACCGCACCGCCTGCTCCTGCCAGTCGCAACATGCCGCGCCGGGTCAGCCAACAATCGCACATCGGCGTTTCCTGTTTCTTCCGGATCTTGGCCCTGCTGGTGCCGCAATGCGCCCGCACCGGCAATGCAAGGTCTCCAACGCCAGCTACTCTGCCGATCCGAGCTCCGCACACGCAATGGGAATTGTAATGCGTGCGGGGACGCCTTCCAGCGACTGCACACTGTCCGGCAGTTCGGTGTTTGCCGGCGCGCCATGCATGAATAGAACGCGCCGCTCCAGGGCCAGCGGCGTATCGAATTTCTCTCGCACCGCCTGCCGCAGCGCTGCTATCTCAACGGTCTTTTCATACCGGATACGGCCGTCCTCTTCGGCACGCGGATAGGAGTCCGAATCGATTTCCAGGCTGACTGGATCCGCCGTCAGCGGGATCATGGTGATCCCCGCCACCTCCCGCGTCTCAATCAGATCGATGTAGCCATCCTCGTTAACATCGGCGGCCTGGGTCGGACAGCGTGCGTTGCGGGGATCGGCAACCACAAAGCCGTGAAAATGGGTAAGATGCATGCCGGGCGGAACGCCAGCGGCTTCCAAACGGATTTCGAGCATGCCGTTACGGGGCGTGAGCAAAACGACGCCGGTCACGCCTTCTCCGAACGCATTGACCGGATGGAGGTTGCCGGTCAGCCCCTTGCTGCGCGTTTGCGCGAAGACCGGCATCGCCAGTGCGAACGCCGCCACAAAAACAATCAAACGATTCATCGCAACGTCCTTCTGATTGAGAATGGCTACGAAAAGAACCCGCACCGACGCCGTCGGTTCCGGCGGTAGCGGCGCCGGAGCATTCATTGGGGCGCTCGTTCGGCTTCGGGCTCGCCGCCGCCATGCTCGTGCATAGCCAGGGCCGAATGGCTCGTTTGCGGAACGGCCACATAGCCGGGCTTGGCATAACCGCGTTCCGTCGGCTCCATAACCATGCGTGACAATGCATAGGCGCCCGCAACCAGGAGCCAAAAGCCGACAACGGCAAAAAGCCAGGAAGGCCCGAGCAGGTTCATCGCGAGACTGGCCAGGACCGGCCCGGCGGCCGAGCCGGCTCCGTAAACGATCAGCAATCCGCTCGAAACTGCTACGACTTCGTTCGTATCGACATGATCGTTCGCGTGGGCCACGCAAAGGGCGTAGCTGGGCATTGCAAGACCACCCAACAGAAACGCCAGGGTAAACAGAAATGGCGTACCGTTACCCGCAATCGCCCAAAGAACAGCCGCCGCGGCCATCGCGGACAACAGAGACAAGCCAAGGACCAAGCGCCGATCCAGCAGATCGGAAAGCCATCCCAAGGGCCACTGCAAAACCAGTGCCCCCAACAAGACCGTGCTGAGAAAAGACGAGAGACGCTCGTACGGAAGCCCGACTTGCTCGCCCCAGGCGGGCGCCATGCCCCAGAATGCGCTGACACCCAGGCCAAGCGACAAAGACCCGACAACGGCCGTCGGTGAAACGGAAAAGAGGCGACGCAGGCCGACTCGGTCTGCCAGCACGGTTCCCGGCGTTCCCGCCCGGGTCAACGCCAACGGCACCAGGGAAAAGGATAGCAGCATCGATACAAGGCAAAACAACACGAAGCCACCGGGAGGCGCCACCGTCAGCAACGGCTGGCTCAAGGCCCACGCCAGATAAACCACAATCCCGTATGCGGCCAAGGTGCGCCCCCTCACCGCCGAAGAAGAACCGGCATTCAACCAGCTTTCGACGATGATGAGCATGCCGGCGAAACAAGCTCCATTGAGCAGCCTGAGGCCAATCCATACCGCCGGATCGACAAAGATGGGAAACGCGAGTGCCAGTCCTGAAGCGGTTGACGCAAAAGCGGCAAAGGTCCGGATATGGCCTACGCGCTGGATCAAGTGCGGCGCAAGCAAAGACCCCACCAGATAGCCGAGGAAGAAGCTCGACATGACCAGGCCGATGGTTTGGTTGGGCATCTGCTCCGCGCTCGCCCTTACGCCAGTCAGGGTCGACTGCAAACCATTCCCCAGGAACGCCAAAGCCGCAGCCGCAAATAAAGCAGTGAATTGAAGGGGGGAGTAGCGTCCGCTGGAAGGACGTTCATCTGAAGAAAGATTGTCAGCCGGCCTCTGGTCTGGCGCGGAATCAGGCGGTGGCATCGCTCGACTTCCTTACCGTGAACACCCTTTGTCCGATCGTAACGGCATAATCAGGCAGCCGATGCTCCGAGGAACGTGGCTCTCGCCTTACCGAGAGACACGGAAGGGCCGTGTTTGGGAAAAGCGTGTTTGGGAGAAGGAGGAAGTAAAGTGGTCCATTCTCACCGCTTGTATTGCACCCCATAACGAAGAAGCGCATGGCTTCTTTTTGCGGTTTCCGTTCCCACTTCCCAGCAGAGAGGGAGATCGTCATGTTGAGCAAGGTGAGTCCGTCGCAAG
>CAYYSC010000346.1:0-4113 GCA_964474065.1 uncultured Rhodospirillales bacterium
GGCGCACGAAAAGCGGATTGCGGTCGCGCAGGACGTTGACTTCCAATTCGGTCCGGAAGGCAAGTGCAGTCAGCATCATCAGGCTAACCAGGGCGATCAAACCCGCGTAGATCAGCGTGCGCGGCCGGACGAAGCGATAACGATGGCTCTTCCCGCTTGCGGCCGCTTCCATTCCCTGGAAGCTGTCATAAGCGATCAGGTTCCGGGGCCGCCCGACCTTGTCCATGACCTCGTTGCAGGCGTCGATGCACAGCGCGCAATTGATGCATTCGAGCTGCGGCCCGTCCCGTATATCGATGCCCATCGGGCAAACGGCCACGCATTGTTTGCAGTCGATGCAATCGCCGCGGCCTTCCCAGCTCTCGTCCTTCCGGTGATGGCCGCGCGGCTCGCCCCGCCAGTCGCGATAGCTGACCATCAGGCTTTCGTCGTCGATCATGGCCCCTTGGATACGAGGCCAGGGGCACATGTAGGTGCAAACCTGCTCACGCGCCAAACCGCCGAGCAGGTAGGTCGTACCGGTCAGGATGCCGACGGTGACGTAGGCGACGTAGGGGGCCTCGCCCGTGAATAGTTCAACGAACAGGGTCGGTGCGTCGCCAAAATAGAATACCCAGGCGCCGCCGGTGAGCAGGGCTACCAGCAGCCACGCACTATGTTTGGCCACTCGCTTGCCGAATTTGGAAGCGGACATCGGCTCCTTGTCGAGCCGCAACCGCTTCGCCCGATCACCCTCGATCAGCCGTTCGATCATGACCATTAGATCGGTCCAGACGGTCTGAGGGCAGGTATAGCCGCACCAAACGCGCCCGGCGATTGAAGTCATTAAGAACAGCAAGAATGCGGCCAGCACCAGCAAGCCCGTGATGAAGTAGAATTCCTGCGGCCAGATTTCCAGGAAGAAGAAAAAGAACCGCCGTTCCGGAAAATCAATCAGCACCGCCTGATCCGGCAGATGCGGGCCGCGGTCCCAGCGGATCCACGGCGTCACGTAGTAAATCGCCAACGTGACGACCAGGACGATCCATTTGATGTTCCGCCAGAAGCCGTGCGCCAGCTTAGGGTGGATCTTCACCCGCTCCGCGTACAGAGGCCGTGCCTGTTTGGCGTTAACGGCCTCGACGTCCGCGACTTCCTGGTTCTCGGCAGCTTTGAGCAACGTGATTGAGTCTCCTTATTCGCCGCCGCCCAGAGAGTGGACGTAAACGGCCAATTGTTTGATGGTGACGTCGTCGAGGCGGTCGATCCAGGCGGGCATTACACCCCCGCGCCCCGCCCAAACGCTCTCCCGGATGTCAGCGAGATCGCCGCCATAGAGCCAGATGGCATCCGTCAGGTTCGGCGCGCCGAGTTCGTTGTTCCCGACCCCACCTTCGCCGTGGCAGGCCACACAATTGTCGGCGAAAAGGGGCTCGCCCCGCGAGGCGGCCTCCTCGTCATGCTCCGACCCGGAAAGCGACAGCACGTAATGGGAAACATCTTCGACCTGCTGACGGTCCAGGACACCCTGCTGGCCAAACGCCAGCATGTCGTTGAAGCGCGTTTCGGGGTGGTTGGACCGGATTCCGTAGAGAAGCGTGGTGTGGATGCTCTCCAGCGTTCCGCCCCACAGCCAGGCATCGTCGTTCAGGTTCGGATAGCCGACGAAGCCTTGCGCGCCGGACCCGTGACAGGAAGCACAGTTATCGCCGAAAGCTGCCTGGCCGCCGGCGAGTGCGAAACGGAGAAGTTCCGGATCGTCCACTATGACCGGCAATTCTTTCTCGCCGATCTGATCGCGCCAGACACTCTTGGCCTGCTGCGCGGCTTCCAGATCTTCCGCCACTTCCATGCGCTGGGAGTAGCCGAGCAAGCCTCGGCTGTAATCACTTATCAGTGGCCAGGAGGGGTAAAAGAAGTAATAGCCGACAGACCAGATAATTGTGACGTAGAAGACATAGACCCACCATTTAGGTAGAGGGCGGTTAAGTTCTTCAATACCGTCCCACTCGTGGCCAGTGGTCTCGATGCCCGTCACATCATCGGTGCGTTTGTTTTCAGCCACCACGGTCTCCATTCTTGGATTTGCGTTCGGCCACGTCGTCTTGGTCCGCCTGTTCCTTCTTTTGTGCTTCGTCTTCGGGCACATTGTTCTGCAGGGGGATGTGAGCGGCGTGTTCGAACTTTTTCTTGTTCCTGGGCCAAAGGGCGTAGGCGAGGACGCCGGCGAACACGAGAACGAAGATGATCAGGCCGACGGTTCCGCCAACAGCGCGTAAGGTTTCGTAGTCCATGATCATCTTCTCCCAAGGTTACCGGGCGTTCGCTTCCGCGTCATAGTCCGCGAAGTCCACGAGTGTCCCTAGCATCTGGAGATAGGCGACAAGCGCGTCCATCTCTGTCAGCCGCGTCGGGTCGCCGTCGAAATCGCGGATCAAGACCTTCGGATAGCGTTCCTCCAGGCCGCTGGTATCGGCATCGGGATTGGCCTGGGCGGTCATATCCGCCCGCGCGTTTTCGATCATCGCCTCGCTGTAGGGAACTCCCGCTGCCCGGTTCGCCGCCAGATGCTCCGCCGCTCGCGTAGGCTCCACGCGGTTTTCCGATAGCCAGGGATAACCGGGCATGATCGATTCCGGCACGACCGCGCGGGGGTTTTGCAGGTGCAACACGTGCCAGTCGTCGGAATACTTGCCGCCGACCCGGGCCAGATCCGGTCCAGAGCGCTTCGATCCCCACTGAAATGGATGATCGTACATGCTCTCCGCTGCCAGCGAGTAATGACCGTACCGCTCCACTTCATCCTTTAGGGCGCGGATCATTTGGCTATGGCAGACATAGCACCCTTCACGGACGTAGATATCGCGCCCTGCCAGTTCGAGTGGGGTGTAGGGCCGCATGCCCTGCACTTTCTCGATCGTGCTCTTCAGGTAAAAGAGCGGCACGATCTCGACGATACCGCCAATGGCGACTACCACCAGCACCGCGATGGTGAGGACGAGCGAGTTTCGCTCGAGAAATTTGTGTTTCTCCCACATTCAGCCTTACTCCGCAGGCACGCTGGAGATCTGGGGCGCTGGCGTTACGAAGGTCTCGCGTTCGCGAACGTCGCCGCGCACCGTGCGCCAGAGATTGTAGGCCATGATCAGCGACCCAATTAGGAAAAGCAGTCCGCCAAAGGCCCGGATGATGTACATCGGGTGCATCGCCTCAACCGTTTCGACGAAGCTGTACTCCAGGAAGCCGAGGCTGTCGTAAGCCCGCCACATCAGGCCCTGCAGGATGCCGGACACCCACATCGAACTGATGTACAAGACGATGCCGAGGGTTGAGATCCAGAAGTGCCACTCCACCAGTGCGGCTGAATACAGCCGCTCTCGCCGCCACAGCCAGGGCACGAGGCAGTAGATCGCCCCGAAGCTGACGAACCCGACCCACCCGAGCGCCCCGGAATGCACGTGGCCGATGGTCCAATCGGTGTAGTGGGACAGCCCATTCACGGCCTTCACGCTCATCAGCGGCCCTTCGAAGGTGCTCATGCCGTAGAAGGCGACAGAGACCACCAGCATGCGAACCACGGGATCGGTGCGCAGCTTGTCCCAGGCTCCGGACAGCGTCATCAGGCCGTTGATCATCCCACCCCAAGAGGGCATCCACAGCATCACGCTGAAAGTCATGCCCAGCGTCTGCGCCCAGTCGGGCAAAGCGGTGTAGTGCAGATGGTGCGGACCCGCCCAGATATAGAGGAAGATCAGCGCCCAGAAGTGAATGATCGAGAGCCGGTAGGAATAGATCGGCCGGTTCACCGCCTTCGGGATGAAGTAGTACATGATCCCGAGGAAGCCGGCAGTCAGGAAGAAGCCGACGGCATTATGACCGTACCACCATTGGATCATCGCATCCTGCACACCCGCCCAATAAATGTAGCTCTTGGAGCTGGCGAGCGAGACGGGGATAGAGATGTTATTCACGATGTGGAGCATCGCGATGGTGACGATGAAGGCCAAGTAGAACCAGTTCGCTACGTAGATGTGTGGCTCGCGCCGCTTCCAGAGCGTGCCGAGAAAAACCAACAGGTAAACCACCCAGACAATGGCTAGCCAAAGGTCGGCGTACCACTCGGGCTCTGCATAT
>CAYYSC010000347.1:0-4112 GCA_964474065.1 uncultured Rhodospirillales bacterium
GGGCGGAGCAGGAGCTGGCGCTGGCCCGCGCAGGGCCGCGCGAGGAGGAGATCCGCGCGGCGCGCGCGCAACTCGATACCTTGCAGGCCCGGTTGGTGTTGGCGCTGGAAGACCTGGAAGACACCGAGGTTCAGGCCCCCTCCGACGGCACCGTGCTGAGCCGGGTGGTAGAGCCCGGGGCGATCGTCGCCAGCGGTGAACCGCTTTACATCATGACAGTGGACGATCCGGTGTGGGTACGTGCCTATGTGCCGGAGCCGGACCTGGGCAAGATCCGGCCCGGCACGCCCGCAAAGGTGTTTACGGACAGCCGCCCTGACCGGCCTTACCGCGGGCAGGTCGGGTTCATTTCGCCCAGTGCCGAATTTACGCCGAAATCCGTCTACACGCCGGATGTGCGGACCAGCCTGATCTATCGGATCCGCGTGGTCGTGCCGGAGCCCAACGAAGGCTTGCGTCAGGGCATGCCCGTCACGGTGGTGGTGCCACTGGAAAACGGTCCGGTCGAAAGCGCGGAGCAGGGGGAGGACGGATGAGCGAAGGGGCGGTTTTGGTTGAACTCTGTTCGGTCAGCAAGCGCTTCGCGGGACCGGCAGGACCGGTGACAGCGCTGGAGGACCTCACCGCGGCAATCAGGAAGGGGGCGGTCACCGGCCTGATCGGGCCCGACGGTGCCGGCAAGAGCACGCTGATCCGTCTGATCGTCGGCATGTACGAACCGGATGCGGGAGAAATCCGCTTTCGGGAACGGTCCGCGGGCATAGCCTACATGCCGCAAGGCACGGGCCTCTACGATGATCTGAGCGTCGAGGCGAATATGGCCCTGCACGCGGACTTGCGCGGCCTGACCAGCCAACGCCGCGCGGACCGTTTCGATACCCTGCTGGAGCGCACCGGTCTCGCCGAGTTCCGATCTCGGCTAGCCGGACGGTTGTCCGGCGGGATGCGCCAGAAGCTGGCGCTTGCCTGCGCGCTCGTCGAGCCGCCCGCGCTGCTTTTGCTCGACGAACCGAGCGCCGGCGTCGATCCCCTGTCTCGGCGCGAGCTATGGAGTTTCGTTCAGGACCTGACCAGCGAGGGCATCGCGGTCCTCTGGAGCACGGCCTACCTGGACGAGGCGGAGCGATGCGACGAGGTGATCGTGCTGGCGTCGGGCCGGTCGGTATTCGCCGGCCTGCCGGCTGACTTCACCGAACGCGTTGAGGGCCGGACCTTCATGCTCCAAGCGCCCGGCCAAACATTGCGGACGCTGCAAGGCCAACTGCTGGCCGCTCCGCCCGTGCTCGACGTGGTGCGACAGGCCGGTGGCCTGCGGCTGGTATTACGGGAAGCCGGCGATCCCCCCGCTTTGGAGATGCTTGTCGATGAAGGAATGAGCCGGAACAAGGATATTCTGAGAAATGCGGAACTCTCCGCGGTCGAGCCACGCTTCGAGGATGCTTTGGTCGCCGCCTTGAAACAGGATGTCAGCGACCGAAGCGAGAGCGTGGCGGCAGGAGAGGACAGCCGGAAAGACGCTTTCGGGAGAAGTGATGCGAAAGACAAGGCCGGCGATGCGACGGCAATCGTTGCGGAGGATCTCACCCGCCGCTTTGGTGATTTCACTGCCGTTGACCGCGTCGGCTTCGAGGTTAACTACGGGCAGGTCTTCGGTCTGGTAGGGCCGAACGGGGCCGGGAAGTCCACCATTTTCAAAATGCTTTGCGGGCTGGTGCCGCCCTCTTCCGGCATTGCGCATGTGGCCGGCGTCGATATCGGGCGGGCTGCCGCTTCCGCCCGCGCCCAGATCGGCTACATGTCGCAGCATTTCGCTCTCTATGCAGACCTCTCGGTCCTTCGGAACTTGAACTTTTTTGCGGCGGTGTACGGGCTGCCGGCTCGGGGGCGACGCGAACGTGTCGAGGAGATGCTATCGAGCTTGGGACTGGACACCGTCGCCGACCAGCCGAGCGGGACCCTGCCATTGGGCTTCAAGCAGCGGCTTTCCCTCGCCTGTGCGATCATGCATGCGCCCCAGGTCCTGTTCCTGGACGAACCCACCTCTGGTGTAGATCCATTGGTTCGGCGGGAGTTTTGGCTGCACATTAACCGGATGGCCGAAAGCGGTGTTGCCATTCTGGTTACCACGCATTTCATGGAAGAAGCGGAATACTGCGACCGCCTGGCCATCATCGACCGCGGCAAGATCATCGCCATCGGCCCGCCGCGCGACATCACGGAGGAATACGCGGGCAAGGACACGGAGACGGCATCGGTCGAGGATGCGTTCATCGCCCTGCTTCAACGCCGCCGGCAGGACGACTCCGAGGCGGCAACATGAACGCCCGCCGCATCGCCGCGCTAGTGCGGAAGGAATTCGTCCAGATCCTGCGCGACCCGAGCAGTCTGGCGATCGCCTTTATCATGCCATTGGTTTTGTTGTTTCTTTTCGGGTTCGCGGTAACGCTTGACGCGAAGCATGTCCGCATTGCGATCGTGGTGCCCAACGCGACTGCGGCGACGGACAGTCTCGTTGGATCGTTTCAGGACAACGCGTATTTCAAGCCCGTAGTGCTGCGCCAGAGACAGCCGGCAGAAACAGCACTCCGGCGCGGCGAGATCCTTGCCTACGTGGCGTTGCACGAACAGTTCGAGGCGCGGTTGCTCAGGCCCTCTCAACCGCCCTTGCAGGTGGTTGTCGACGGGTCCGACGCGAATACGGGGCGCCTGATTTTCGGCTATGTCGAACAGGTCTGGAGCCAGTGGCTGGAGCTCCGCGCGCTGCAAGGCGAGCGGCCGGGGAGCGGCGGGCTCTCCGTTGAATCCCGCATCTGGTTCAATCCGGAGGTGCGGAGCGAGAATTTCCTCGTGCCGGGCCTGATGGCGGTGATCATGACCCTGACCGGCGCGCTGCTCACCTCCTTGTTGGTAGCGCGGGAATACGACCGGGGGACGATCGAAACTCTTTTTGTGTCGCCAGCCACGCGGGGCGAGATCCTGCTCGGCAAGATCTTGCCGACCTTTCTCCTGGGCCTGGGCGGGCTTGCCATTTCCGTGGCGATGGCCGTCACGCTGTTCGAGGTGCCGCTGCGTGGCTCTCTGTTCATCGTTTTCGGGGCGGGCGCGCTGTTCCTGCTGGCGACGCTGGGCATGGGATTGCTGATTTCGACAACGACGAAGAACCAGTTCGTCGCCGGGCAACTCGCCATCATGACGACGTTTCTGCCGGCTTTTCTGCTGTCGGGCTTTGTCTTCAATATCGCCAGCATGCCTGAATGGGTGCAGGCGCTGACGTATCTCGTTGCCGCCCGCTATCTCGTGGAGATTTTCAAGACAGTGTTTCTGGTCGGGGACGTGTGGAGCATCGTGTTGCCCAACGCCGCGGCCCTGGCCTTGATGGCCGTCGGATTCCTGATGCTCAGCCGTTGGCGGACCCGGAAACGATTGGAATAGGGCCGGTGTGGCGACGCGTCTGGGCGCTAATTCTCAAGGAATTGCTGGCCGTTCTCAACGACCGTAAAAGCCGTATCGTGATCGTCGGCGTGCCATTGATGCAGTTACTGATTTTTCCTTACGCATCGACCTTCGAGGTGACCGCGATCCGCATGGCTGTATTCAATGAGGACACCGGAACCGCGAGCCATGACCTGATCGCAGCGTTCGCTTCGGCAAGCTCCTTTCAGGTTACGGGTCACGTAGCAAGCGAGGAGGCCGTTCGGGAAACGGTTGAAGCGGGGCGCGCCGACATCATTCTGCGCATCGGCGAGTCTTTTTCCGCGGATCTGGCCCGAGGACGGATGGCCCCGGTGCAGGTGATCGTGGACGGCCGGAACTCGAACACCGCATTGATCACACTGAACTATGTCCGTTCGATCACCCGAGATTTCAGCTTGCCTCCTGCTTCTGTAAACCTTGAGATGCCGCCAGTTGAGCGGAGCTTGTACAACCCAAACTTGCTAAGCCTCTGGTTCATCCTGCCGGGCCTCGTGGGGATTCTGGTTCTGGTCGTAACGCTGTCGGTCACGGCGTTTTCGGTGGCGCGGGAAAAAGAGGTTGGGACCTTCGAGCAGTTGTTGGTGACGCCGCTGCACAAGCACGAGCACGACTACGTCTTCTACGTCCTGAACGGCGCG
>CAYYSC010000348.1:0-4095 GCA_964474065.1 uncultured Rhodospirillales bacterium
CGAACGCGCGCTGGAAGACGTGAAGAACGGTCACCGGGCACTGAAAATCCGCGGCACCCGCACCTTTGTCACGACCGCGGAAGCAACGGCACGCGTGCAGGCCGTTCGGGAGGCTGTCGGACCTGACATCCGCCTGATGGTCGATGTCAATGGTACCTGGGACGTCGACACTGCTATCCAAATGCTGAGAGCGTGGGAACCGTACAATCTCTATTGGCTGGAGGAACCGGTCCCGCCTTCCGACTTCGACGGGTATGCCCGCGTCCGAGCGAAAGCCGGCAGCACGTATATCGCCGGCGGAGAACAACATGTGGGAATGGCAGAGTTCCAGCATCTGATCGATAAGACTTGTGTGGATATCGTACAGCCGAACGCCGCGCTGACCGGCGGCATAACCGACTGGTTGCGCATTCACGGATACGCAACGGCAAAAAGCATCCCCGTTTCCCCCTGGAACCTGCAATCGATCCATCTGCATCTCGCAGCTGGGCTGCCGAACGTGCAATGGATCGAGTACTTCATGCCCGATAATGCACTGCTGGCATTTCAGACGCAGCTCTTCGTCGGGCCAACGCTGGACGAAGAAGTCACAGACGAAGGAGTTTTCTTGAAGGCGCCCGACCAGCCGGGCCTTGGGTTAGCGCTTGATCCAGAGATGGCGGAGCGCTCCCTGGTGCACATTTGATCGGTTGTATGCTGCGCATGCGTGCGGTTAAGTCTTGCTCCATTCAGGCCAATCGGTTAGGTAGATCCTCCCGTATTTAGACGGTATTAGAAATGCCTCCGGGGATAGCGCCACGGAAGCGGTGAACGCTTCACCGGTGCGGCTCGTAGTAGACGTGTGATCCGTTCCAAAACCTCGATCAGGAACCGGCACACACGATCTCCAACCCGAGTGGTTCGGAGATCGCGAAACATCAGGATGTTCGGGCCTTGGATGAATGGGGCCGGATTTGACGCAAGGAGGATTGAGGATGGTGCGGCCCGCTGCGCAAGGCCTTTACGATCCGCGTAACGAACACGATTCGTGCGGCGTCGGCTTTGTTGCCGATATCAAGGGCCGAAAATCCCACAAACACGTCCGCGACGGCTTGCAGATTTTGCTGAATCTGGACCATCGCGGCGCGGTTGGCGCCGATCCGATGACGGGCGATGGTGCGGGGATTCTCACCCAGATTCCAGACGCGTTTTTCCGGGCGGTCTGTGATTTTGAGCTGCCGCCCGTGGGCGAATACGGCGTCGGCATGATTTTTATGCCGAAGGACGCGGAAGCCCGCGCAGGGATCGAAAAACTGCTGGAGGCCTCGTTCTCGGCCGAAGGCATGCCAGTGCTTGGCTGGCGCGAGGTGCCTGTCAGCTCCGACATCCTTGGAAAAGCGGTGTTCGAAGTGGAGCCGTGCCATCGGCAGTTGTTTATCGGCAAGCCGGCTGCGTGGGACCAGGACACTTTCGAGCGCAAGCTCTTTGTCGCGCGCAAGGTGACGATCAACCAGATCACCGACAACAACCTGCCGGGCGTCGAGGACTATTACGTTCCCAGCTTCTCCAGCCGCACGATTGTTTACAAAGGCATGCTGCTGGCAGGTCAAGTTGGTCCTTATTACGACGATCTGAGCGACGAACGGTTCGAAAGCTCCTTCGCGCTTGTGCACCAGCGCTTCTCCACGAACACTTTCCCGTCGTGGCGTCTGGCGCATCCGTATCGCATGATCTGCCACAATGGAGAGATCAATACAGTCCGTGGCAACATCAACTGGATGGCGGCGCGCCGCCAGTCCATGAAGAGCGACCTTTTCGGCGGTGACCTGGAGAAGGTGTGGCCGCTGATCCCGGAAGGCCAATCGGATACCGCTTGTTTTGACAATGCGCTGGAACTGATGGTCCTCGGCGGCTATTCGCTCATGCATGCCATGATGCTGATGATCCCGGAAGCATGGGCCAACGCCCAGCTCATGGACCCGAAGCGGCGTGCATTCTATGAGTACCATGCGGCCCTGATGGAGCCCTGGGATGGTCCGGCAGCGGTGTGCTTCACCGACGGTCGCCAGATCGGCGCGACCCTGGACCGCAATGGCCTGCGGCCCGCGCGGTACATCGTAACCACGGACGACCGTATCATCATGGGCTCCGAGGTCGGCGTGCTGCCGGTCCCGCCGGAAATGATCAAGGAACAGTGGCGCCTGCAGCCGGGCAAGATGCTCCTGGTCGATCTGGAGCAAGGCCGGATCGTTGCGGACGAGGAACTGAAGGCGTCTCTCGCCGAAGCCCACCCCTATCAGGAATGGCTGGACGACACCCAGTATCACCTCGAAAGGCTGCCTGCGGCTAAGAAAGAGCCGCCGACCAGTAATATCCCCCTGCTCGACCGGCAGCAGGCCTTCGGTTACACAATGGAGGACTTGAAGTTCTTCTTGGAGCCGATGGCCGTTGGCGGCGACGATCCGGTTGGATCGATGGGGAAAGATACCCCGATCAGCGTGCTGTCGGACAAGCCGAAGCTGCTTTATACCTACTTCAAGCAGAACTTCGCGCAGGTTACCAATCCGCCGATCGATCCGATCCGCGAGGAGGTGGTGATGTCCCTCACCACCATGATCGGTCCGCGGCCAAACCTGCTTGGCCGGGGCCATGATGGCCAATACAAGCGCCTGGAAGCGCGCCAGCCGATCCTGTCCAATGACGATCTGGAGAAGATCCGCGAGTTCGACGAGTTGTTTGGCGAGGCATTCCGGACCAAGACGCTCGATATTTGCTGGGATGCCGAGACCGGCACGGAGGGCTTGGCTCCTGCCCTCGCCGCGTTGTGCGAGGCTGCAGAACAGGCCGTGCGTGAGCACTACAATATCCTGATCCTGTCGGATCGGGGAATGAGTGCGGCGCGGATCCCGATCCCCGCTCTGCTGGCCTGTTCGGCGGTGCACCATCACCTTATCCGCAAGGGATTGCGCACAGAGACTGGCTTGGTAATCGAGACGGGCGAGGCTCGCGAAGTGCACCACATGTGCGTCCTTGCCGGTTACGGCGCGGAAGCCATCAATCCCTACCTCGCTTTCGAGACCATTGCCGACCGGCTGGACGAACTGCCGGGGGGGCTGACGCTGGAGAAGGTGTCTGCGAACTATGTGAAGGCGCTCAACAAGGGCATTCTGAAGGTGATCTCCAAAATGGGGATTTCGACCTACCAGTCGTATTGCGGCGCGCAGATTTTCGATGCCGTGGGTCTCTCGACCAGCTTTATTGAAAAGTATTTCACCGGGACCGCAACAACAGTCGAAGGCATCGGCCTCGGCGAGGTCGCGCGGGAGACCGTGCTTCGCCACGCCCGTGCCTTCGGCGATGACCCGACCTTGCGCAAGATGCTTGATGTCGGCGGCGAATACGCTTTCCGGTTCCGCGGCGAGCATCACGCCTGGAATCCGACCAGTGTCTCGCATCTGCAGCATGCCGTCCGCGGCAACAACACGCACGAATACAAGCTGTTCGCCGAGCAGATGAACGACCAGTCCCGCAAGCTCTACACCCTGCGCGGTCTGTTCGACATCAAATCCGGCAACGCCATTCCGATCGAGGAGGTCGAACCGGCGACGGAAATCGTCAAGCGCTTCTCTACCGGCGCCATGAGTTTCGGCTCGATCAGCCGGGAAGCGCATACCACCCTGGCCATTGCCATGAACCGGCTGGGCGGCCGTTCAAATACAGGGGAAGGCGGCGAGGAACCGGACCGGTTCGTTCCGCTGCCCAACGGCGACAGCATGCGTTCGCGCATCAAGCAGGTTGCTTCCGGGCGGTTCGGCGTAACGGCCGAATACTTGGTGAACGCGGACGACATCCAAATCAAGATGGCCCAGGGCGCCAAGCCTGGCGAGGGCGGCCAGCTCCCGGGGCATAAGGTAGACCGGGCAATTGCCGCAGTGCGTCACTCGACGCCGGGCGTTGGCCTGATTTCACCACCGCCGCACCATGACATCTATTCGATCGAGGATTTGGCTCAGCTCATCCATGACCTGAAGAACGTCAACCCGCAGGCGCGGATCAGCGTCAAGCTGGTCTCCGAGGTCGGCGTGGGGACGGTTGCTGCCGGCGTTTCCAAGGCGA
>CAYYSC010000349.1:0-4088 GCA_964474065.1 uncultured Rhodospirillales bacterium
TGACGGGCTTTTCCTCTTGTTGTCTCCGTCCGACACGACCTCGAACTCCGCATCAATGGTCTCGCTGTAGCCGCCATCATGCCTATCCCGGTGGTAATGTCCCCGTTCCGCGAAGCGAACCCCGCCGGTCCAGGCCGTCGCCTTGATCACGCCTCTGGAAACGCCCGGGATCAGCAGAAGCAGGCCCGCCGCGTCGGTGACGAAGCCGGGGATGACCAGCAAAATACCGGCAAACGCCAAGCGGATGCCGGTGAGGATAGCGGACACGGGAACCTCGCCCGCCGCCCGGTCTTCCTGAGCCGAACGGATAGCCGCAATTCCCTGCTGGCGGATCAGGTAGATGCCCAGCGCGGCTGTTCCAGCGATCAGGCCGACCGTCGGCCAGAAACCGAAGGCGGAGCCCGCCTGGATTAACAACAGAATTTCAAGGATGGGCAAACCCACCAGGAACACGAGAGCGACCATGCTTGCCCTTCTTGCAGTGACGGCCTATGTGTAGTTTTCAAGCGTTGGCTGCCAAACACCGACGTTTGCTCGGACCATGACATGGTTGGCGGATCGTGGCGAGTGTATCGCGGAAATTGCTCGATCTGGCCCCGGAGCGCTGGAGATGGATGGCGGATCGGCCTTCATAGAGATTCTTGTTTTCGGTATGGTTGCGGCCTTCCTCATTTTGCGGCTGCGCAGCGTGCTCGGCCGGCGTATGGGGCATGAGAGGGATCATCGCAACAATAACGGTACAGGCGAGCAGGGCACCCGGCACGACGACAAAGTGGTGCCGTTGCCTAATGTTGCAAGAGGCGGCGACCCGCTGTCTCGGGGAATTGCGGAAATACAGCGGGCGGACCGGAATTTCGATCCGGAAAGCTTCACTGTCGGTGCGCGTACCGCCTTTGAGCTTATCCTAAGCGCTTTCGCGTCTGGTGATCGCGATACACTGCGTCAGTTGACGGACGAAAGCGTGTACTCGACTCTTCACGAAGCGATGTCAGAGCGCGAAAGACGCGACGAGACGCTGGAGTCGACACTGGTACGTATCCGCTCTGCCGATATTATCGCTGCGGAGATGCGGGGGCCGATGGCCTACGTGACGGTGAAGATCATGTCGGAGCAGATCAACGTGACCCGCGATGCGGAAGGTCATGCGATCTCCGGCCAAACTGGCGTGATCGAGAACGTGACCGATGTGTGGACGTTCGCGCGCGATACCAGTTCCAGCGATCCGAACTGGACGCTGGTGGAAATCCGCGAGCCGGGGCCCGAGAAAGCGGACGAAGAAGACGAGGAATAGCGGCTGCGCCCCAAGGTATTCAGGTACTGGCAAAATGTGGGACGGCGGGCGGCAACGCTCGCCGTCTTTGCATTGTGTGTTTCCTGTCAGCCTGCGCCTCCCGGCGCTGAATTTGGTTCTGGCGGGTCTATTTGGGATGCTGACGATCTGGAGGGATGGCGCGTCGCCTGGATTCGCTCCTGTGAGCGGCAGCCCTGGAAGCGGCTGCCATCGCGTGAGCACAGATCGGCCGCGCCCGTGGATGCAGCCGCGTGGGCGCAGGCGTGTGAGGAAACACCCCCTGGAGCAGGCAAGGAGTTGCGCCGCTGGCTAGCCGCCCGGTTCTCGTTGCACGCGGTCGAAGCTGCCGCTTTCGTGACGGGCTATTTCGAACCGCACTATGAAGGCCGGCTGCAACCGGAGGGACCCTTCACCACGCCTCTGCTGCGACCGCCATCACATCTTTCTGCCGTACTTGAGGCAAAAGGGCGATATTTCGACCGTGCGGCCATCGAGCGTGGCGCACTTGCCGGCCGTGGATTGGAGCTGGTCTGGCTGAAGCCTGCAGACGCATTCTTTCTCCAAATCCAGGGTTCCGGCGTCGTGCGGGTTCCGGACCAGGCGCCCCTGCGCGTGGGTTATGCCGGGAACAATGGTCACGCTTACCACGCTATCGGCGGGGATTTGATCGACCGGGGGATAATCGCGCGCGAAGAAATGTCTATGCAGCGCATCCGCGCCTGGCTTGAACAGCATCCGGCTGAGGGGCGTGCGTTAATGCAACGCAATCCCCGGTATATTTTCTTCCGCCTGATAACGGGAGAAGGTCCGATTGGTGCGGCGGGCATTGCCCTGACGCCGGAACGGAGCTTGGCGGTGGACCCGGCGCATATCCCCTATGGCCTGCCTGTCTGGGTCGAAGTCTCTCCGCATCCGGGCACGCGAGCGTCGCCCTTGCAGCGCTTGACGGTAGCGCAGGACACGGGTGCCGCGATCCGGGGCGCAGGCCGGGCAGATTTTTTCTGGGGTGGGGGCACCGAAGCGGGGGAGTTGGCCGGTCGCATGAAAGCGCGGGGCCGCCTATACTTGCTGCTTCCGCGCGCCGGGTTCATGAAATGACATCGTGGAGCGATCGGCGCTGAACTCCCGGGAGGATCTGTCATGTTAAAGATTTTGGGCCGCGTGAATTCCAGCAATGTCATGAAGGTTCTGTGGACCTGCGCCGAGTTGAACCTTCCTTACGAGCGGGAGGATGTCGGGGGGGAATTCGGCGGCAACGATACGCCGGAATATCTGACCCTGAACCCGAACGGCAGGGTGCCCACGGTGATCGACGGCAACCTGGTCCTGTGGGAATCCAATGCGATTGTCCGCTATCTGGCTGCAAAGCACGACGCGGGAGGCTTGTGGCCCACTGATGTCGCCGAACGGGCTGACCTGGACCGCTGGATGGACTGGCAGCAAACGGTTCTCTCCCCCGCCTTTCGCGACGTGTTTTGGGGCTTGGTGCGTACGCCGCCGGAAAACCGGGACCAAGCCGCGATTGCGGCGGCGGTGAGAGCATCCGGAGATGCTTTCCGCATGTTGGATGCCCGCCTGCAGGACCGCGCCTTTATCGGCGGCGACCGTTTGACCATGGCGGATATTCCGATGTGCGGCTTCGTGCATCGCTGGTACGGTATCGACATTCCGGATCGGCCTGACGATATGCCCAGTTTGCGGGCTTGGTATGAGAGGCTGTGCCTTCGGCCGGCTTTCAGAACCCATGTGACCGATATCCCGATCACCTGATCAGAGTCTGGGGCGGGCTCCTCCCAGCCAATCCGAATAGGCGGAACAATACCCGTGACCGACACGGATGACGCAGAATTGTATAAACGGTTGTGGTACGCCGATCGGGATGGTGCGGTCGAACTCGGCTTCGACCTGCGTCATTTCAACAAGCCGGAGTCCCCAACGTTCGACCGGAAAGACAATGTGCTGCCCATCCTGGGGACAGTATGTTGCACGGCAACGGCTTGGCTTTTGGGTGGCTGGCTCTGGGGGTTGGCGATCTTCGCCAGCGGCGTGATCTTTTCTTTGAGCACATTGAATCTATGGCTGATGCATCGTCTGCGTCAGCGGACCCTGGCGTTGGCGCGCAGCGGCTTGGACGGCTGGCAGGGGCTTTGGTCGTATGGAGGCGTCAGCGTCCGGCGGAAGGGCGCAGCGGCGGAAGTCGTCTCGCCCGAGCAGGACTGGCGCGATTTTGCCCGAAGTTTACCGGTGGCGGCTGTCTATGAGGAATAGGAACCGCCACCGGAAATTGACCCTCGGCGAAACGGAACTCTGGCAGCGTGTTGTCGCGAACGTGGATCCCTTGCACCGCAAACAGCGCCACGTTGTCCCCGCGACCCTGGAGCCGGCCACGCCGGCACAGGCGCCGCAGCGCGGAGTATCCCTGGAACCAGAAGCGCCGCCAGCGCCAACCATGTCCGGATCGAAGGCTGTTCCTGCTCAACATCCTGCGTTAGATCGCCGCACAACGCAACGCTTAAAGCGCGGGAAGCTAACGGTTGAGGGCCGGCTCGATCTGCACGGAATGACGCAAAAACAAGCCTATAGCGCATTGTTAGGCTTCATCACTGCCAGCCGGGCAATGAATCGGCGGTTAGTATTGGTTGTAACCGGCAAGGGATGGAACCCGGACGCTGCTCGTCCGGAGGAGGCGGTTGGCGTTCTCCGCCGGAGCGTGCCGCGATGGCTCGAAAGCAGCCCCTTTACGCAGCACGTCGCAAGCGTTACGGACGCGCATGCGAAGCACGGTGGTTCGGGGGCC
>CAYYSC010000350.1:0-4079 GCA_964474065.1 uncultured Rhodospirillales bacterium
GAGCCCGGAAGCCGAAAAGCCTATATTGAGAAGATCGAGGGCATGATCTACGGCGATAGCCCGGATCAAGGCTTTCGCAAGGGGCGGCGTTTCATCCATCCCGAACTGCGCTTCGCCTTCATGGTTCCGCGCGATTATCATATGATGAATTACCAGAACCGGGTCACTGCCACGGGACCGAGCGGTGGCGGGCTGACCTTCAGCGCCGTACCCGAGGGCGCGTCCCCTGATCCAGTCAGATTCATCGCGCAGCAATGGGCGCCGAAGATCCCATTGCAGAATCTCCGCGAGTACTCGGAGAATGGATTGCGGGGCGCGACAGGCTATGCGCAAGTTAGGACGAATAGGGGGGCGGCGTTTCTCCGGCTGGCGGCCGTGGCGATGCCGGACGGGCGAATGTACCGCTTTCAATTCCTGGCTCCTGCCTCGCGGGCGCAGCAGGCTGATCGGGAATTTCAGGAAGTCCTGCAAAGCTTCCGCAGGCTTTCCGCAGAGGAAGCTCGGACGCAAAAGCCGTACCGCATTTATCCCTATCAAGTGAGACGTGGCGACAGTATCGCCGGCCTCGCCGCGAAGCTGCCGTTCGAACGGTTGGCGGAAGAGCGGTTGCGCGTGCTTAATGGGCTCGACAATGGCAAAATTTTCCAGCCGGGCCTGTGGATCAAGATGGTAGCGGCAAGGTAAGCACCGCTCTTACATTGCCGTCCCGATATAATTGCGCAGCGCTTCCCCTTCGGACTCCAGTTCGTTGATGCGGGCTTTGACCAGATCGCCGATGGAAATGATGCCGGCCAAGTGCCCGCGCTCAATGACCGGAAGGTGCCGCACACGGTTCTCGGTTACCACCTGCATCAATTCGTCGACATGATCCTCTGGCGTGCAGGTAATCATATGCGTTGTCATTAGCCGTTGGGCCGGCGCGTCCAGCACGCTCGCACCGTTTTCCGCGATGCCACGCATAATGTCGCGTTCCGAGAGGATACCGACCGGGTGAAGAGTTTCGTCGTGGACCATTACTGCGCCGATTTCAGCCTCATATAGCAAAATGGCGACCTTCTGGATTGGCTCCGAGACAGGAACCGCTGTGATGCTTGTCCCCTTGGACTTCAATATTTTCCGGACGATCATGGCTGCTGTTCTCCTGCTGCCGTGGCGGAGCCGGGGCAGCCCCGCCCCACTGAACAAGGCTGCGGCATTTTGGCAGGATTCGCAAGCCACAAACGAGCGGAATGGCATAAGCCTATCGTTTCGGACCCGTTGCAAGGAACGCCCGAGGAGACAGCCCGATGCTTTGCCTTGATACGCAGCTTCGCGATTTCGATGCGAGTGAAGTGCCGGCGCAGGCGGGGCGTTTCGAGCGGCTGGGCTTCGGCGGCGTCTGGACCTTCGAGGCTGCACACGACCCGTTTCTGCCGCTCGTACTGGCGGCGGGCGCGACTGAGCGTCTTCAGATCGGGACCAAGATCACCGTGGCATTTGCCCGTGCTCCTTTTGCCGTCGCCCAGACGGCGTGGGACCTGCAGAAGGCCTCCGGAGGCCGCTTTCACCTGGGTCTTGGGACGCAAGTAAGGGCGCATGTGGAGCGCCGTTTCTCCATGCCTTTCGACCGGCCGGCGGCGCGCATTACCGACTATATTCGTTGCGTCCGTGCAGTCTGGGCGACGTTCCAGACCGACGCGCGGCCCTCTTATGAGGGCGAGTTTTACCAGTTTCGGCTGATGAACCCGTTCTTCAATCCGGGGCCGATCCAGCATCCTCACATCCCGATTTATCTGGCAGGCGTGAACGAACGCATGTGCCGGGCAGCGGGCGAGGTAGCGGATGGCTTCCACGTTCACCCGGTGCATTCCGTTGGCTATGTGCGGGACGTAATCAGGCCCGCAATTGCTTTGGGACAACACGTGGCAGGCCGGGAGGAGATGTCCGTTGCACTCTACGCCCCCGTATTTGCGGTGACGGGCGCGACCGAGGCGGAGCGAGCGGAGAGCGAGGCGGAGGTGCGCCGGCAAATCGCCTTTTACGGTTCGACACCGAACTACCGAGCAGTCCTCGAATATCACGACTGCGGGCACATCGCGAAGGAGCTGTCGGCTCTGATGCGCAAGGGCGACTTCGAGGCGATGGCGAAGCTGGTGCCCGACGCGTTGTTGGACGCGGTTGCCGTCGCCGCGTCGCCGGAACGGTTGGGGAGCGCGCTTCGCGCGCGCTATGAGGGCGTACTTGACCGGGTGTCGCTTTACTTCCCGATCAGGCAAAGTGATCCTGACGACAGATGGGAGACGTTCGTGCGAGACTTCCAGAAGCCTGGCTAGTTGGCGGTTCAGCGTTGGACATCCTGCATGGTGAGTGCCATGGCGGCGCCTGCCAGAGCCATCACGGAAAGGGCGAAGATGGCGATGTCAGTTCCCAAACTTAGAAGGAACCCGGTCAATGCGCCGGTCACCAGCAAGAGCACGCCAATGATCGTGTTGCTGACCGCAACGTACTCGGCTTTCCGCTCGCCGCCGGCGAGGTCTACTACATGCGTCTTACGGCCAATGCGGACGCCGGAATGGGCGATGCCAGTGATGAAGAGCACGCCGGTGTAGAACGCGATGCTATCGGCAGCGGTGGGCAGCAAGGCGATGGCCGCAACGACCATCAGACCGAGAGCGCCGGCGAGTGCCGCCGCCGTGGCCATCGTCAGGCGGCTCGACTTGTCCGAGAACGAACCCCAAACAGTGGCGCTGACTGTCCCGGCGAGCCCGGCGGCGACGATCAGCAGGCCAAGTCCGTCGAGAGCCTTTCCGGTCTGGTTTTGCGCCAGGGAGACATAGATCGGACTGATCAGGGCGGTGGAGATCATCAGGGCCCGCGAGACCAGAAACTTCTGCAATTCGCGGTCGGCGAGCACGAGTCGAAGCTGATCGCGCAGGAGGTCTCGCAGGCCGCGCCCGCCCTCCGTGGCTCCGCGGTATTCCTGAATTGCGGAGAATACGACTGCTGCAGCGAACCAAGCGCAACCGGCGGCAACCAGGATCGCATAGAGCAGCCAGTCCGGTCGGGCCGGCTGCGGACTGAAGGCCAGGTACAGGCCGACCGCGGCAGCGATCATACCGGAACCGGTTGCCGCGTAGCCGTTGACTCGGCCGCGCCGCCCTTTCGAAATCGTCTTGCCGAGCGTGTCCTTGGCGGCGACCGACGCAACGCCGCGCGCTAGGCTGAAGACAACCAGCAGCCCGACAATTGTCCAGCCTGCGCCGGCGCCGCGCAATCCCGCCATGGCGACCAGGCCCATCAGTAGCACGCAGATACCTTCGATGACGCTGCTGGCCGCCCAAAAGCCTTTCCGGACAGGGTAGCGGCGGATCACACCGCCGATCAGCACCTGCGGCAGCAGCGCCAGCGACTCGCGGGTCGGCACCAGCATACCGATCAGAAAAGACGGAGCGCCTACCGCGCCCAAGAGCCAGGGCAGCACAACCTTGGTATCCGCCAGGATATCCCCGCTCTTGCTGAGCACCATAGCCGCAACGTGGCAAAGGAAGTTGCGTGGCTGCTCTCGGCATTGTTCGTCCGGAATATCGCGGCACAGCCGGGCGTCTTCGTCGCTGGTTGCGAAGTCGTAGAGTTGATCGGTGAAGTTCACCGGCTAGAAATTCTAAAAATCGATGCCGCGCGCTTTCGCCCAGTCGCCCACCCGGCCGATGGTCGGGTTGTCCGGCCGCTCTCGGTAATAGGGGATTAAGGGGTAGAGTTTGTCGAACAGCCGGCGCAGTTCCGCCGTGGGATCAGGGTTTTCATCCACGCGCAGATTGACGATGGCAAAACCCTCGTTTTCGTAGACGAGCAGGCCGGCGGAGCGCTGTCCGTCCGGCTGGCCGCCCGCAGCGGCGCCCGCCTCAATAGAGAGCATCAGCCGCGTTTCGATATCCTTGGCCTCGGCGTTCTCCATCGCTTTTGCCATGGCGTCAATCACCTGCTCTCCGACCAACACGTTACCCATGACGATCCACCCTGCGCCGGTGCGATGTCCCGCCCACGCACTGTTGTTCTCGCCAGTGGCCACGGCAGTGTGGCCCCAGCGGTCGATAATGCCG
>CAYYSC010000351.1:0-4068 GCA_964474065.1 uncultured Rhodospirillales bacterium
GGCCGTGGCGCGGAATATGGCTGAAAGCCTTCTCGTTACCCCGGCCCCGCCAATGTCCCAGCCGATATGGTCCGTCAGGTCGCCCTCATCGAGGCCCAGGTTTTCCAGCCGCTCCGGCACGGCGTGGCCAGCGTGGTCGCAGACGAAAAGCAGCGGTGTTTCGGCTGCGCGGTTGATGACCTCATATGGCGGCGGATCGTTTTGGGTCAGCAGGGCTGCGCGGTTCATAACGGACCTTCCGGAGCGAGAGGACGGAAGCGCTTTTCCTGCCACGGCAAGGCCGACTGCGCCATTAGTTGCGCGCGCGCAGCCTTCTCTGAGAGCGTGGCGATGGTGGTTTCGGCAAAGGCCTCGGCGGCAATGCCTGGAGAATACCGGTCCGCCAGCATCTGCTGGAGGGCTCGCTGCGCCAGCGCCTGCCAGCGCCGCTGCTCGCTCGCGATTTCGGCGAGGCCAAGCGGTTCCCCGTCCGGTGCGTAGGCGCCCGCTTGCGCGACGTAGACCAATGCCCGCGGCAGCAGCCCGCTGTGCTCGGCAAGGATCGGAACTTCCAGGATGCCGAAATCGTAGGCAACGCCTACCCCCTCACTGCGGTGCATGGCCGGTAGCTGGGCTTGGTTCAGCCAAGTAATCTTCACCGGCAAGCGGCAGCCGGGGCAGGGCGCTAGCGTAGCAGGTACGGCGCCGTATCCGCTGAGCCGCGCAGCATAGACCGCGTCGAAGCCTTCGAGCCATGCCGCCTCCACGGGGATTCGGTGGCTGGCGTCCGGATATTTCCGGGCAAGCTGGATGGGGGCGCGGTTGGAGCCGTAGGCGATAACCGGCACGCGCCGCTCCGGTAGCGCCGAGGGGGGGCAATAAGCTTCGGCGCGGCCATTCGCCAACAGGTACGAACCGTGCGGCGCGTCATAGGGATATGATAGGGCTCTTTCGACCGGGCTCAGCATGGGGCTTTGCTCTGCTTCGCGGATGCAGCATCTATCCATGCGCGAGATACGCCGTGTCGCCAAGGATGGAGTTTTCGGATGGCCTATTCCTCTCTCCGCGAATTCATGGACCGGCTGGAGCGGGAAGGCCGCCTCCAGCGGGTTGCCGCCCCGGTGTCCCCCACCCTGGAAATCACGGAAATCCAGACCCGGTTATTGGCCGAGCAAGGACCGGCCGTTCTGTTTGAGAACGTGCGGCGGGACGATGGCAGCAAATATCCCATGCCGGTCCTGGCAAACCTTTTCGGCACGGTGGAGCGGGTCGCGTGGGGGATGGAGCGACAGCCTGCCGAGTTGCGGGAGGTGGGAGAGACGCTGGCCTTCCTGCGCCAGCCGGAGCCGCCGGGCGGGTGGCGCGAGGCGATGGGCATGCTGCCGCTGTTGCGCACCGTCATGAACATGAAGCCGCGGACCGTCTCCCGCGCGCCGGTGCAGGAGGTGGTGCTGACCGGCGACGACATCGACCTTTCGCAGCTTCCCATTCAGACCTGTTGGCCCGGCGAGCCCGCGCCGCTGATCACGTGGCCCTTGGTGGTGACCAAGGGGCCGGGAAAAAAGCGCGAGGATGATTTCAACCTTGGCATTTACCGCATGCAGGTCACCGGGCGGAACACGACTCTCATGCGCTGGCTGAAGCACCGGGGCGGGGCCCAGCACCACGCCCGCTGGGGCAAAGAGAAACCCGAGCCGTTGCCCGCCTGCGCTGTCATCGGCGCGGACCCCGGCATTATCCTGGCCGCGGTGACGCCCGTGCCGGACACGCTGAGCGAATACGCGTTCGCGGGCCTGCTGCGCAACGCCAAGGTCGACCTGGTCGACGCCAAGACCGTGCCACTGAAGGTGCCGGCGGATGCGGAGATCGTCCTGGAGGGCCACGTCTCGCTGAGCGACTACGGTGACGAGGGGCCGTATGGCGACCACACCGGCTATTACAACCAGGTGGAGCGCTTCCCGGTGTTCACGGTCAGCGCCATCACAATGCGCCCCGACCCGATCTACCTCTCGACCTTCACGGGCAGGCCGCCGGACGAACCGAGCGTGCTGGGGGAGGCGCTGAACGAGCTGTTCATCCCGCTCCTCCAGCAGCAGTTTCCTGAGATCGTGGACTTTTGGCTGCCGCCGGAAGGCTGCTCCTACCGGGTGGCGGTAGTCTCCATGAAGAAGGCGTACGCCGGCCACGCCAAGCGCGTGATGATGGGCGTCTGGTCGTATCTCCGCCAGTTCCTCTACACCAAATGGGTGATCGTGGTGGACGCGGACGTAAACGCGCGGGACTGGAAGGACGTAATCTGGGCGATCTCCACCCGCATGGACCCGGCGCGGGATATCACCCTGGTGGAGAACACGCCCATCGACTACCTTGATTTTGCCTCGCCCGTCAGCGGTCTCGGCTCGAAAATCGGTCTCGACGCGACCGACAAATGGCCGGGCGAGACGGAACGGGAGTGGGGCGTGCCAATCCGGATGGCGGATGAAATTGTCGACCGGGTGACGGGGCGCTGGAAGGAGTACGGCCTGCCGGGAAGCGGCAGGCCGATCTGGAAATAGCCGTATATCGGAAAAGCAGGCTCAGGCCGCCGCTTTGGTCTCCCCACGCCGCTTGCGCATGGCCCGGACGCCGGCTGCCCCGAGGCCCAGCACTGTGAGCGCGGGCAGAATGCTCGGCGGCAGCGGGATTGGCGGCGCCGCTTCCGTGCCGACGTGCGCGGCGTCGCCGGGTACGTCGTTGTAGGTCCAGCCCGAAATTTCGAGGGATTCCGCGTCGGTGGTCAGGTCCAGCAAGATCTCTGCCCAGCCGTACTGCAGGCCGCTGCCGGCATCGAAGCGGAATCCGACGAAGTTCGCTCCCGCCGACAGGTTGATGTCGTCGATGAACACGCCGGAAGACGTGACGGGGGCTCCGTAGCTGGACTGGAAGAACGTCTTGCGGACAATGCGCCGGTCGCTCGCGTTGCTCAAGCCGAATACATAGGGCGAGGCCAGGGTTTGCCCAACGTCGAAACTGGAGTTGAGGACGCGCCCCTTGTCACTCAGCGTATCCAGACCGACGAAGCCCCGGCCGTTCAGTTGGGCGCCCGTTCCGTTCTGGCTGTTGATGAACAGGAAAGAGTCCTGAACCTGAAAGTTCGGGCCGCTCGACACGGTTTTTTGGACCCGAAGTTCGAATTCCGGCAATCCGGTGCCGTCTACGTCCCAGTTAACCGCGGTGCCGTCAGCGTCTGTCACGGAAATCTTCAGCGATCCCGGCGTGGGCGTTACAGTAACCAAGGCTGCATCGGCTATCGTTGGCGCTACGGCAAGCGAGGCCCCGCCAACTGCCAAACTCATCTTTTCGGAAAAAGTCATCTTCGACATTTGCGATTGCTCCCAGACTCAGTGCTCGAAATTGGTATACATGCTTATTCTAAAGGAAGAATGTGTCAATCGTCACAATCATGACGATTATGGCTTAAACTTGCGGAAATGCCGGGGGCAGGCGACACTCTGCGGAATCAAGACACGATAAGGAGCCGCCCCGCCATGGATCTGTCGCTCGATCAGCGCTATCTGGATTTCCGCGAGAGCGTTCGCGCCTTTACCGCCCAGCACAAGGGCCATGCGCCGCCTGCGATCTCCATCCGCGACCGCGGCGCCCCTTCGGCGGAAACGCTGGATTGGCAGAAGACCCTGATCGCCAACGGCTACGCCGCGCGTAATGTGCCGAGCCAGTTCGGCGGCTACGGGGCGCCGGTGGACATCCTGGAGAACATGATCATTGCCGATGAATTTAACGCGGCGAACGTCTCGTCCGGGCTTGCCGGGATCGGGATTATGATGCTGGTTCCGACCTTGCTGGATGTTGGGACCGGGGAGCAGAAAGACCGATACGTCCCCAAGGCCATCACGGGGGAGAATTGGTGGTGCCAAGGCTATTCCGAGCCGGGCTCCGGTTCGGATCTGGCCAGCCTGCGCACCAAAGGCGAACTTGTCGGCGACGAATGGGTGATTAACGGCCAGAAGATCTGGACAAGCGGGGCACATTACGCCGACATGATGTTCTGCCTGGTGCGCACGGAACGCGACGCTCCCAAGCACCGGGGCA
>CAYYSC010000352.1:0-4021 GCA_964474065.1 uncultured Rhodospirillales bacterium
CCCTACGCCGCCAAGATCAAAGCAGCGAGCGGGCTGCCCACCATGGCCGTGGGCATGATCCGCGATCCTAGGCTGGCCGAAAAGTTGGTTGCCAGCGGCGAAGTGGACATGATCGCCCTCGCTCGGGGTATCCTCTACGAGCCACGTTGGCCGTGGCGGGCGGCATTCGAATTGGGCGCGGATGCACCCTACGCGCCGCAATATGGGCGCGCCGACCCTACCAAATGGATCCAGGCATTTCCGGAAGCCGCAACGAAAGCGGCTGAATAACTGTTGTCCGAGAAACCTAGGGACGGTGCGGCAGGTTTTGATAAGCTACGGAGCCCACTGCTCCGGATTCCAGTTCTGCAGCCCCGAACAACGAATGCCGGTAGAAGGAGCTTCGACAATGGACTTGACGATTTACGGGTTGGCTCTTAGCCGAGCGGGACGCTGCCTTTGGGCATTGGAAGAACTCGGCACGGACTACGCTCATGTTCCGACCAATTTCATGGGCGAGAACAAGACACCCGAGTTCCTGGCGATCAACCCGAACGGGCGGCTGCCAGCGCTAAAACACGGCGACCTCTGCCTTTTCGAATCCATGGCCATCAATCTTTATCTGGCGCGCGCCTTTGGGAGGGGCGGGTTGCAGCCCGACAATGAAGCGGGAGCGGCGCAAGCGGTGCAGTGGTCGTTCTGGGTGATGACGGAATGCGAGCAGCCGCTCCTTCACGCACTCTTCCATAGCCTCGGCATCATGGAGTTCGAGCAGAGCCCCGCCAAGGTGCAGGAACAGCGGGACAAGCTGGAGGAACCGCTTGGCGTTCTGAACGGCGCCCTGGCCGGGCGCGAATACCTGGTCGGCAGCCGTTTCACGATCGCCGACCTGAACGTCGCCAGCGTCTATCTATGGGCCACGATGGCTCAAGTGGATCTCTCCGCCCATTCCAACGCGAACGCTTGGCTCGCCCGCTGCCTGGACCGCCCGGCCCGGCAGAAGGTGGGCGAGACGGCCAAAGCGGAAATGGCTAAACTCGGATGACTGCGACCGACATTCTGATTATCGGCGGTGGTATGGCCGGTGCTTCTGCCGGCTATTTCCTCGCGGAGGCCGGCCGGCGGGTCGTCCTGCTGGAGCGGGAGGACCGCTGTGGTCACCACACCACCGGCCGGTCTGCGGCCCTGTACTCGCAAGCTTACGGCAATGCCGCGGTCTGCGCCCTGACGATTGCGGGGCAGGACTTCTTTGCAAACCCGCCGGCCGGCTTCACCGATCACCCGCTTCTCAGCCCGCGCGGCGCTCTGTTCATCGGCCGCCCGGATCAGACTACGGATGTGGAGGCTGCCGTTGCTGAAGGCCAGCAACTGGTGCCAACCGTCCGGCTGGTGGACGCGGTGGAGGCTCGCCGCATCTCCCCTGCCCTGCGGGAGGACTATGTCGCGTGTGCTGGGTATGAGCCCGATGCCCGGGACATCGATGTGAACGCGCTGCACCAGGGTTTCCTGCGCGGATTACGCGCCCGTGGCAGTGAAGTCGCCGTAAATGCCGAGGTTCAGGCACTGGAGCGGAAGAAAGGCCTTTGGCATGTTAGGACCAGTGCCGGCTTGTTTTCGGCGCCCATCGTCGTCAATGCGAGCGGAGCATGGGCGGACACTGTTGGCCGGATGGCGGGTTGCCGGCCCGTGGGCTGCGTGCCGAAGCGACGGACCGCCTTTCTGTTTGTGCCGCCGGAAGGGGCTGACATCTCTGCCTGGCCATTGACGGTGGATATCGAAGAGACGTTCTACTTCAAGCCCGATGCCGGCCTGATCCTGGGGTCGCCTGCCGACGAAACGCCGGTTGAGCCGCACGACGCCTTCGCCGACGAAATGGACATTGCCATCGGCGCCGACCGTATTCAGACAGCCAGCACCCTGGAAATCCACTCCATCAAACATAGCTGGGCAGGCCTGCGCAGCTTCGTCGCGGACAAGACGCCGGTCGCCGGTTTCGATCCGGAGCAGGAAGGCTTTTTCTGGCTCTGCGGTCAGGGCGGCTACGGCATTCAGACCGCACCCGGTCTCGGCGCCAGCGCCGCTGCCCTGGTGCAAGGCAGGGATGTGCCGGAACACGTCCGCAAGCTTGGCCTGTCCGCCGCCGATCTTTCCCCAGAGCGTCTGGAGCGCCCAGCATGAGCGGAAAATTCGAAGCCGTCCTTTGGGATTTCGGCGGCGTCATCCTCTCGAGCCCTTTCGATGCATTCACCAAATACGAAGCGGAAATCGGCCTGCCTCAAGGTTTTATCCGCCAACTCAATTCCCGGGACCCGGACAACAACGCCTGGGCCAAGCTGGAGCGCTCGGAAGTTACGTTGGACGAGTTCTGCAAACTGTTCGAGGCGGAAGCACGAGCTCTCGGCGGCGAACTGTCCGGACGGAAGGTAGTCTCCCTCCTGTCCGGTGAAGTCCGTCCGGAGATGGTGGCGGCCCTGCGCAACGTCGCCGCCCGCTATAAGACCGCGTGCCTGACCAACAATGTGCGCCACTCGACCCGCGCGCCGGGAAAACAAACCCAGATCAATGAGATCATGAAGATTTTTGGCGTCGTGGTCGAAAGTTCCAAGGTGGGTGTGCGCAAGCCCGAGCCGGCCTTCTACGCGCAAGCATGCGCCATGCTGGAGATCGAGCCGTCCCAGGCAGTTTTTCTGGATGACCTGGGGGTGAACCTGAAGCCTGCTCGCGCCATGGGCATGGCAACGATCAAAGTGGAACATCCGGAGCAGGCCCTAGCCGAACTCGAAGAACTGCTGGGCCATTCGGTTCGCGACTAGCGATTGACGCAGCATGGCTGTGGAGCCCTAGAATGCACGTAATCGTAGGAAGGAAGCCACGCCCATGATCGCCGACACCGCTGCCGACTGGCTTTACCGCTCTATCCAGGCCCGCGAAGTTCTCGCCGATCCGCCCGGTGGGTTGGGAGACAGCCTTGCGGATGCGTACGCCATCCAGGAAGCACTGATCGCACGGATGGAGGCGGATGCCGGCCCCGTCGCCGGATGGAAGGTTGCCTTGACAAGCCCGGTCATGCAGCAAATGTGCGGCGTTGATCACCCGTGCGAGGGCGCAGTCTTGCGCGACCGCGTGCTAACCAGCCCGGCCGTTTGCGATACCTCCCGGCTCGGCCGCCTGGGGGTGGAAGCGGAGATCGCTCTGACTATCGGCTGCGATTTGCCGGCTCGGGAGAAGCCTTACACGGCCGACGAGATAAGGGACGCGACCGCCGCCGTCCACGCCGCCATCGAGCTGGTGGACGACCGCAATGCCGACTATTCCACCATCACCGCGGCAAAGCTGATCGCGAACAATTCCCTGAATGCGGGCATTGTGCTTGCTCCGGCAGGGACTGGCTGGGAAAACCTCGATCTGGCACGGCTCAAGGGGGACATGCTGATTGACGGGCGAGTAGCAGCCGCCGGCACCGGCGCCGATATCCTTGGCCACCCGCTCAATGCCGTGCTGTGGCTCGCCAACAGCCTGACCGCCCGCGAGCGAATGCTGCGCAAGGGTGACATCGTAATGTGCGGCAGCTTCGTCCGCACCCAGTTCCCATCGGTCGGACAGACAGTTACATGCCGGCTTGAGAGCTTGGGCGAGGCCACGGTTCGGATCGAATAACAAGAACCACTGCCCGGACCGCGATGTGGTCAAGAACCGTGGCGCTGTCGAACGTCCTGATGCATGCGGGCCTGGAAAAACCAACTGAACTGCGCGGAGATCGGTGAACCACCTTAGAGCGCTTATCTCGCGGGGACCTTTCTGGACCACCCGATGGGGCAGGTGGTCCTTGGCGGGAGGAGAAATGGAATGTCGGGAAGGTGGGCACGGGCTTGGCCGACGCCCCAGGGGGCTGCCCTCATCTACCACAAGCACATGGGTCACCACCTTGTCCCGCAAATGGAGGGTGACCGAACCGACCGCCTTCGCAACGCCTTCCTGATTCACCGCCCGGCATGGATCCTGGCATCCGATGACTAAAGAGCCGCATCCGCTCTACGGACGG
>CAYYSC010000353.1:0-4016 GCA_964474065.1 uncultured Rhodospirillales bacterium
CGTTGGCGAGTTATCTCGTTCTGATCGGCGGTATCAACGATCCGCGTTTCTGGGGCGGTTTTGCGCTGATCAGCGCTGCCGCCGCAGCGGCCGTTCGGCGAGATGGGCCGCAAGCGCAGCGGACGCCGCTTGGCCCCGTGTGATGCTGTGCGCAACCGGTTCGCCCCAGACGAGGCGGAACAGGAGCGTCTCTCCTTCGGGCGCCAGCGTGATGCGCGTCACCGGTTCCGCCGCACCGAACCGGGGCCAATGCCAATCAACGGCCTGCGATATTTCCTGGCCTCGCAGGACCTCCAGGCGGAGGGATGATCTGAATGGAAGGGAGCGCATTCTCTCAGGGGAGTGCAGAGCCGCCGCATCTAGCGATGGCGCCAGCAGCAAGCTGGTGCGGGCGCGCGCATCGACTTTTGACCAACGGTCAACGACGAGCAACTGCCTTCCCGGCCAGAGGCCGAGCCATCGTCCCGTCATGATGCCTGCCTGGCGCCAGTATCCGTCTGTAACTCCGGCCAGCCAAAGCGGAGCCAAGTTCGCTGCCTCGGATTCTTCCACCAACCAGGCCGTGCCTCGCGCCCCGACACGGAAGCTGGCCCAGGCCTCGATCGGCTCGGTCTTGTCGAGGCGCGGGCCGTTGTGCGCGTGGGCGCTGCGGCAGGCATCCCGCAGCGAACCGGCGGTGTAAGTGGGCGTTCCGGTGTCGACGACCCGCCGCTCCCCATGAACGGATAGTTCGAAGGAAAGGAAATCACCGTGCGCATGGCCCGGATTGCTGTCCGGTCCGACTGGCCCGGCGTCGAAGAGAACGGCGTCGCCCCTACCCGAGGGCCGGGCGTAGCCGGTCTCCCTCAGGGCTGTCATGCCCTCCGGCTGGGGACTGGCACCGAGATCCGCGGGCGGCGGCGCCTCGCCGATCCAGGCATCGTTGAACAAGGCGATTTCTCTGTCCGGGTGCAGCATCGCGCTCAGGGCCGTCCGGGTGCGGTCAACAACCGGAGCCAGCGCTTCCGTCACCGGCGGCCAGCATTCCGCAGCGACTTCGAGATCCTGCAACATCAGCGCCTGATACATGGGCGATCGCTCGACATGGCCACCATCGGGCAGAATTTGACGATCGGCGCAAGCAGGCAGCGCGCGCGATAGTTTGTCCTGCCAGGGCAACGGACCATCGGCGCAACCGGCGTAGACGGCAAGGCCGGCGAAGTTCTTCAGCAGGTGGTTGAATCCCAGTTCTTCTTCCCGGAGCCACCAGGTGAACGCCGCGCAGCGGCGCACGTGCTCCGCAATTACCTGCTCCGCCGCATCGTCAGGCGGCCCGCCTGTCCGCCGGTAAGCGGTCCAGGCAGTCAGCAGGTTCACGATACGAATGGCGGTAGAAAATGGCGTCCAGGCATCCCGCAACGCCCCTGGCGCGCCCGGGCCATTGTTCATGTCAAAATCTTTAATAAGCGCAGACGCGGCACGCAGGCTTGTCAGCCGGCCTTCCGCCAGCATCGGCACCAGATACCCGAAATAGGAAAGGTTCATGCGCCAGAGTGGGTTGTTCGCCTCGCCCAGGTCCACACGCCAGTCCAGCGCGGGCCACGGGCCCAGATCAACCGTTCGGTTCAGGAAAGTGAACCGTCCCGCCCGCATCTCCTGCAGGTGGGCGCCGTGGAGATAGGTCTGGTACCTCACGACGCGGTCGGCCGCTGCCATACGCGGCTCCGGCGGAGGCAGGGCCGCCGCTTGGCGCCGCAGCCAGCGTTCGAACAGCCGCGGTCGCACAACGATGACGGCGCGGGCGCCCCGGTTACGCAGGCGCCACGCCCATTGCCGAGCTGTCAGATGCCGGACCGTGCGCCAAGCGCGACCCGCTCTTCCAAGCTTGGTTCCGAAAACCATGTCTGGCCCTCCTGCCTCGCGGATAAGAGAGGCCAGACATGGTTAATGTCAGGTTACCGCCGCATCGGTCATGATTTCCGGCTTGATCTGGAGCCCATGCCCCGGTTTCTCCGGGGCGGTGACCATGCCGTTTACCGGGGCCGGCGGATCGATGAAGATGCCGTCCATCAGCCCCATATCCTCCAAAATCTCCGCGTTCGGGATCGAGGCGCACAAGTGGATCATCAACTCCGGATAGAGGTGGGGGGCGATCTTCAGGCCCCACGTGTCGGCCAGCACCGCGATCTTGCGCAGTTCGGTGAGGCCGCCGCGCACCACGTCCGGCTGCAGGATCGGGCAACAGGGGTCCTCAAAGAACGGCTGCAGGTCGTATCGGGTATAGTGGCTCTCGCCGCCCACCACCCGCGTACGGGTCAGCGCCTTGGCAATGCGGCGGTAGCCGGCGAAGTCCGGCGGGATCACCGGCTCCTCGAGCCAGTAGATGCCGTGATCCTCCAGCTTGTGGCCCATGACAATGGCCTTATCGGCCGTCCAAGCCATGTTCACGTCGACCATGATATCGATATCCGGCCCGACGGTATCCCGCATCAGGGCAACATTGGCGACATCCTCGGCATCGCTCCAGATGTGGCCCACCTGCATCTTGATCGCCTTGAACCCCTCGGAGACGAAGCGGGCACCCTTCTCCGCCATGCCATCGCCACCCATAGCACGCCAGCAGCCGGAACCGTAAGCTGGCACTTCCGTCCGTACCGTACCCCAGAGGCGATGCAGCGGCAGGCCAGCCGCCTGGCCGACAATATCCCATAGCGCCACGTCGATGGCGCTGATGGCGTAAAGGTTCGCGCCCATGCGCCCGTCGGCGATCGAGCCCATGAACATCTCCCGCCAGAGCCCCTCAACCTCCGTCGCGTCGCGGCCGATGATGTGCGGCAGGTATTGCTCTTCCAAACAGGCCTTCACCGTGCGGTAGCCATCACGCAGGAAGAGTTGGTAGCCGAGGCCGACATGCCCGCCCTTGGTCTCGACCTCCAGCGCGAGAATCTCGCGGTCACGGGTGAAATTCAAGGCCAGCTTGGGCTGCTCCACGAACGGCAGCTTGAGCAACGTGACCTTGGCGGCGGCGATAGTGGTGTCCGGTCGGCTCATGGCGGCAGCGGTCCTCCGTTACGATTGACTTATTGGTCGATTGTAACGGACGACACCCGCCTCCGCTTGAGAAAAACCATCCCTACGCCGGCAAGACCGGTTTTCGGAACGGCTCCCGTACACGGTACCGTGTGCAGAGGAGAAGCGCGACGCCCGCAGGCAGCAGGAACATGACCCGGGCGCCATAGCGGTCCGCCGGCTGGGAGAGGGCGCCGCATAGAATGGCATTCCCCAAAATGCCGAGCAGAATGACCACCCCCAGCCCCCGCATCTGGGCCGGCACGCGGCTCCGCGGCATCAGGATCAAGCCAATGAGCGCGAGCCCGGAAATCCCGTACACCCAGCTATGAAAAGTCGAGACGCTGTCCAACCATTTGCGGGATTGCGCCAGAAAGCCGTCCGACCACTCCTGCGGCGCCTCCGGAAACATCGTTCTGACCCGTCGCTGTGTGGACTCCGTCGGAATCGTGTGATCGATGCTGACAAGCCGGAGTTGGCGGACGATGTTGCGGATTCCCGCGTTAGCCAAATCGAGTGGCCGGTCCTTCGCCAGGGTGATCAGAAACTTGATCTGCTCATTTGCGACCTGTTTCTGCTCTTCCGGCGATAACAGGGTGAAGGAGCCGTGTTCTTCCCCAACGCCAAAGGTGATATGGGTTGCGGTCAACCGGGACGGACGATCCAGCTTTTCGTTCAGCTTGCAGGTCGCCAGTCCGATCTCCGGGCATTCTTCGTCCAGAAACTCCTTGCCCGGACCGTCCACGATCAGTCGCGCGGTGATGTAGGGCACGTAGACGACTTCCGAATCGGTGCCCTTTTCGACCGCCGTCTCGAAACTGACGCGCTCGAGCAGTCCGACCGACGCGATCAAGGCAGCAAGCAGCCCTGCCAACCACCAACGCTGTCCCCCGGTCAGCCATGCCGCCACCACCGAAACCGGGATCAGCCCAAGCGCGATCCCCAGATGGGAAAGATGCATGGGGACG
>CAYYSC010000354.1:0-4015 GCA_964474065.1 uncultured Rhodospirillales bacterium
CGCGAGAACATCACCACACTGGGCGAGGCCATGACACCGCTCATTCGCCTTCCCACAGTTGAAAATGTTAACGGCGCCAGCGCTCCGATCATTGTCAAGGACGAGGGGCGGCTGCCGACCGGCTCTTTCAAGGCGCGGGGCCTCATCATGGCGGTGTCCATGGCGAAGGAGTTGGGCGTCACCCGTATGGCCATGCCCACGAACGGCAATGCCGGCGCCGCGATGGCCGCTTATTGCCGCCGTGGCGGCATCGAGGCCTACGTGTTCTGCCCGGAGGACACGCCGGACATCAATGTGCGTGAGATCGCGCTGCAGGGTGCCAAGGTCTGGAGGGTCAACGGTTATATCGACGATTGCGGCAAGATTGTGGGCGAGGGCAAGGAAGCCATGGGTTGGTTCGATACCTCGACGCTGAAGGAGCCGTACCGGATCGAGGGCAAGAAAACCATGGGCCTGGAACTAGCCGAACAACTCGGGTGGACCGTGCCGGATGTCATCCTCTATCCGACCGGCGGCGGCACCGGCCTGATCGGCATGTGGAAGGCTTTCAACGAGCTGGAGGTCATCGGCCTGATCGGCTCCAAGCGCCCCCGTATGGTGGCGGTGCAGGCGGCGGGCTGCGCGCCGATGGTCCGCGCTTACGAGGCGGGCGAGCGGCACGCGGCCCGTTGGGAAAACGCCCAGACTATCGCCTATGGCGTGCGCGTTCCGCAGGCGGTCGGCGATTTCCTGATCCTGGACGCGGTGCGCGACTCGGGTGGTTTCGCTATTGCCGTGGAAGATGAAGCGATAGTCCAGGCGCAAGCCGATGTGGCGCGGGACGAGGGGTTGCTGCTCTGCCCCGAAGGCGCGGCGACGTATGCGGCCTACCAGGCCGCGCGTGCCGACGGCCGTATCCGGGCGGACGAAAGCTGTGTGCTCTTCAACTGTGCGACCGGGCTGAAGTACGAGATGCCGGAAGTTACCCAGACACTCGATCGCCACCAGCCGATTGACTGGGCGGCGATCGCTGCCGCCTGAGAAACGCTGTTTGGGTTCCAGATCCGTTTGGGCTTGTGCGGGCGAGACCAAATACAATAATAAAGCGGTTCTTGATCGGGGGAAATCGGAGGCATCGGTTGATAAAAATACCGGACGCCGCAATCGTTTAAGGACATGCCTGCATCCAGCCCGACAAAGCGTTGGGTTAAAACGATGTTGACCTAGCGCTGGCCGCGATCGCCCCGTATAAGACCTGAACAAGACAATGTTGCAGTATGACCGGAGTTACACCGATGGCCACCGCATGGGCCCCATCCACCTGGCGTTCCAAACCGATCCGGCAGATGCCGGAATACTTGGACGAGGCGAAGCTGGAACGGACGGAAGAAACGCTAGAGTCGATGCCGCCGCTCGTCTTTGCCGGGGAAGCGCGCGCCCTGAAGAACAGCCTTGCCCATGTCGCGGAGGGCCATGGTTTTCTGCTGCAGGGCGGTGATTGCGCCGAAAGCTTTGCCGAATTCAGCGCCAACAATATCCGCGACACCTTTCGCGTATTGCTGCAAATGGCGGTGATTCTGACCTATGGGGCTGCCGTGCCCGTGGTCAAAGTCGGCCGTCTGGCCGGGCAGTATGCCAAGCCGCGCTCTTCCGAGACCGAGACGCAGGGCGACATCACCCTGCCGAGCTACCGCGGCGACATTATCAACGGCATGGAATTCGCGGCGGGGGCCCGCCAGCCGGACCCGGAGCGGATGATTCGCTGTTACAGCCAAGCGTCTTCCACCCTGAACCTGCTCCGTGCGTTCGCCCAGGGTGGCTACGCGGACCTGCATCAGGTCCACCGTTGGAACCTGGATTTCGTTGAGCAGAGCCAGCAATCGGCCAGATACCAGGAACTGGCGGACCGCCTGACCGAGACGCTTGACTTCATGGCGGCCTGTGGCTTGACCAGCGAGACGACGCCACAAATTCGGGAAACCTCGTTCTACACGAGCCACGAGGCGCTGCTGCTGCCCTATGAGCAGGCGTTGACCCGCATCGATAGCACCACGGGTGAGTGGTACGACTGCTCCGCCCATATGCTCTGGATCGGCGACCGCACCCGCCAGCCGGACGGCGCACACGTCGAATTTCTGCGCGGCGTGCACAACCCAATTGGCCTGAAGTGCGGGCCCAGCTTGGATCCGGACGAGTTGCTGCGGCTAACGGATATCCTCAATCCGCGCAACGAGCCGGGCCGCCTGACGCTGATCGCGCGGATGGGGTCCGACAAGGTGGAGCAGCATCTGCCGCCGCTGATCCGGGCGATCCAGCGCGAAGGCAAAAAAGTCGTGTGGTCGTGCGATCCGATGCATGGCAACACGGTTACGGCCAGCGGTTACAAGACCCGCCCGTTCGACCGGATCCTCTCGGAGGTGCAAGCCTTCTTCGCGGTCCACCGCGAGGAGGGAAGCCATCCTGGGGGCGTGCACATCGAGATGACCGGGCAGAACGTCACCGAGTGCCTCGGCGGAGCGCAGGCGATCAGCGAAACGGTTCTGGGGGACCGTTACCACACTCACTGCGACCCGCGGCTCAACGCTTCCCAGTCACTTGAGTTGTCCTTCCTGATCGCGGAGCAGTTGAAGGAAGAACGCCGCTATGGCGCCATTCCGATGGCTGCCAGGGGCTGACCGCTCCAGGGGGGCATGTGAGACGGAAGGCGTCTTCGCCATGGCATCGGACCGTTCCCCGATCGAGCAACAGATCTCGCAATACACCGATACGTACTTCAAGAAGACGAAGCAAACGGTCGGGAAGTTCGGCGATGTGAGCGCGACCTATGCCGTCTTCATGCGGCGGCCGGTGATCTGCTGCCCGCGAATTGCGGTCGATTGGTTGGAGGAGGTTGCGGCGGAGCGCGGCATTCGCTTCGATATCGAAGTGCCGCATGGGGAGGGCAGTTGGGTCGGTGCCGGCGAGCCCCTGCTCTACCTTTCCGGCTCGCTCTATCATCTGGTCGATCTGGAAACGCTGTATCTTCAGAAGCTCGGGGCGGCCTGCGTGGCGGCATACAATGCCTATGAGATGTGCAAGGCGCTGCCGAGCGCTTCCTTCCTCGCCATGGATGCCCGCCATTGCGCGGGCACGGACATGGCCAACCTGATGGCCTATGCCGCCAGCGTTGGCTCCCGGGCGGCGAAGGCTGAGTGCGGGGCGGCCGGTTTTGTCGGCAATGCGACAGACGCGACCGCTCATTACTTCGGCCAGGATCACGGCTTCGGGACCATGCCGCACGCGCTGATCGGGTATGCCGGCTCCACCCTGGAAGCCGCACGGATGTTCCACGACACGCATCCTTCCGAGAACCTGACCGTCCTGGTCGACTATTTCGGCAGTGAGATTTCGGACTCCCTGGAAGTTGCCCGCAATTTCCGTTCGCTGGCGAACGAGGGCCGGTTGGCCTTTCGGCTAGACACCCACGGGGGCCGGTTTATCGAGGGGCTGGATACCCAGAAATCCTACGACGTGCTCGACCGAAATGCGCCAGAGGCGATCCGGGAATTTCGGACGGAGTCGGAGTTGCGCCGGATGGTAGGAACTGGCGTTTCGGCGGCGGCGGTTTGGTTTCTGCGGGAAAATTTGGATCAGGCCGGCTTCCCCAACGCCAAGATCGTGGCATCATCCGGCTTCAATGTGGAGAAATGCCGGGCGTTCGCGATGGCGAGAACCCCGGTGGACGTGATCGGCACCGGTTCTTTCTTGCCGAGCCAGTGGGTCGAGACTTACGCGACAGCGGATATCGTCGAATACGGCGGCAAACCAAGCGTGAAGGTTGGCCGCGAATTCCTGCTGCGCAAGCGCTACGGAAAGCGAAGCGTTTAATCCCTGACCTTAAAGCGCCGGCTCCAGCGGAGAGCAGGCGCCGCTATCGGCTGTTGGCCCGAATTCCCAGGGTTCGGCCTGCCAGAGTTCGGCCTGCCAGAGTTCGGCCTGCCAGGGTTCGGCCTGAAAGAGGGTGGGAACCGGCACCTGCGTTAGGTGTTATTCCTGA
>CAYYSC010000355.1:0-4004 GCA_964474065.1 uncultured Rhodospirillales bacterium
GTACCGGTCTTCTAGCATTGATTGATCGCCTCCTTTTCAATTGCCGGCAACGCGCAGGCGCCGATCTCCGCGCGCTGCCCGATTTGCCAACCGTTAGCCGGCTATCGGACCGGCTGCTGCCTTTGATCAACGTCACGGTTGTTTGCGGGTTCCGGCATCATTGTTCGAACCCTTCCAGCCGGTGAGCCACCAGCACCAGACTTGCATGCAGAACGTATCTGCCGCCGTCGTCCCGCACGCTGACCGAGAATGTTTCCCGGTCGGCGCCGGGAAGTGCATCCTTCGCCATGTCCGGCAACGCCCGGATCGCCGCGTCGCGTGCCTCCGCTTCATGGGCGTATTCCAAGCCTTGGTCGTCGTGGCTCTTCCGGCGGCCATCGTCGGTGTCAAAGTAATATCGCGGCACAAGTCGTGTCCTTCCGTCCCAGGCCCCCCGCGAAAGATCCTGTCCAGTTCAAGATACGGGCTCCTTCTCCCAGAAACCGCGCCGCCCCCAGAAACCGTCCTGGCTCAAATGCAGATAGGCACCGTCGAAGCCGCAAAATTCGGCAAGGCGGGGCGGATCGGGAATGATGACGCGCCGGCCTTCCAGCGCCACCAGTTCCTCGCCGCGAAGCCGCTGCAGAATGCGGTTGACGTGCACGGTCGAGACGCCGATCACGTCTGCCAATTGCTCCTGCGTCAGCGGAAACGGGAAGTCCTGCCCCCTTACGGTCCCGGAAGCGCGCAGCCGGGCCAGTGTCTCGCAGAACAAATGCGCCAGTTGTTGATCGGCGGGCCGCCGGCCCATGTTGAGCAGCCATTCCCGCCAAATGGCATCATCCACCAGCGTAGCCCACCACAAGGCCCGGACGACACGCGGGGAATCTGCCATTAAGGCGGTCATTGCTTCCGGCGGAATCTCTGCAACGTCGCATTCGCTGATCGTCGCGATCGTGTGATCCATATAACCGAGAACGAACCCGTTCAGATCGCAGAAGTCGCCCGGCAGCAGCAGGGACGTGATCGACCGTTCGCCGCTGGCAAGTCCCTTGTACCGGCATCCATACCCAGACAGGAACAACCGGGTATGGCGCGGTTTTTCGCCCTCCACGATCAGATCCTGCCCGGCAGGGACGCGCTGCGCGACGGTGGACAGACCTTCCAGCAACTGCCGGTCTTCTGCGGTCAAAATCTCCGCGGAAGATAATTTTTCCATTAGGGCGTTCGTCAAGCCTAGCCTGTCCTTTTCCCACTCTTACCGTAAACGGCAATGGCAACTTAGGACGCTTGACGCGGGATCACATTTAAATCGGTTAAGTTATTGAAATATTTTTCAGCAATTTACAATTGAAATAAAAAAGGATCCGACGTCGACGCGAAGTATGCGGCACCCTTTTACAGCCGGTCACTAGTTACAGCGAGTCACAAAGAAGACTGTCACCAAGAAGAGATGCAGCCTGGCTTATTCGCGGCCCACCAGGAACTCGGCAACCAGCGACAGCGTCGAGTGAAAAACAAAGCGTCCATCCTCATCCCGAACGCTGACGGTAAACACCACATAACTCCGGCCGGGCATCTCTTCCTGCGCCATGTCCGGTAAACTATTCAACGCATAATCGCGCACCTGCTCCAGGCTCTCGCACTCAATTCCGACGTTATCCCGGTTCTTTTCTTGGCCGTTGTTGGTGTCAAAGAAATACCGCGGCATGTTGATGGGCTCTTCTGCTACGGGCGGGCTGATGATCCCGTCCGGACAAGGATAAATCTTGTTCAGCGGCCGGGGAAGACACTCCCGCCGCGCGTAATCACATAGCCTCTTGTTCGTTCCAAAACCCGGCCGGCCCCAGATGAAGGTACACGGCATCGAAGCCGCAAAACTGCGCCACCTCGGCCGGGTCCGGCAGAGTGATGCGCCGGCCCTGCCGGATGACAAGCCCCTGTTTGATCAGTCCCTGCAGCACGCGATTGACATGGACCGTTGAAATGCCGAGGACATCGCCCATTTGCTCCTGAGTCAACGGAAACGGAAACTCGTTGCCGACGACTTGCCCGCAGGCCTGCAGGCGCGCCAGGATCTCGCAGAACAGATGCGCCATCTGTTGCTCCGCTGGCCGCCGGCCCATGTTCAGCAGCCACTCCCGCCAGATCGCGTCGTCGACCAGTGTCGCCCACCACAGCGCCTTCATGATGCGCGGGGACCGGTCCTGCAGAGACTTCATCGCTTCCTGCGGAATTTCGGCAACCTCGCAGTCGCTGATAGCGGTGACCGAATGATCCATATAGCCGAGAACCTGAACATGCAGGTCGAAGAAATCACCCGGCAGCAGAATGGACAGGATTGCCCTTTCCCCATCCTTCAGCACCCGGTAACGGCAGGCATAGCCCTCCGTCAACACGCGAACGAAGTCCGGCTTCACCCCCTCGACCACGATGTCCTGACCGGCCCGGACCCGCCGGGTGCGTGCCGCTACCTGCTCCAGCAGCCCCTCGTCCGCATGCGTCAACACGACGGAATGCGCCATTTTGGCAATGAGCGGGTTGATGGCATTCCTCATGCGCGCTTGATCTCCAACTTTAGCGATAGCCATTTGCATGCCCGCCTGCCTGCGCCGCCCCCCGCGGCCGCAGGCAATGCAAATAATTTGGTACGCCAGAATAAAAACACCACTACCGAGCTTACGTTATTATAGCTCGGCAATGCTATTGAAGGTCAATGGATCATTGGAGAGGGGGACCCGGTCAGGAAAACCGGTCCCGGGGAGAAAAGGCGATCCGCCCGATCGCGCCCATGCCCGGCATCGAGATCACCTCGAAATTGCCGCCGATATCTTCAGCCAGGGACCGCACGACCCGGAGACCGCCTGCACGGAGATTTCCCCTTGCTTCCGGATTGAGCATCGAGTCCGCATCGAACCCGCGCCCATTGTCGCGCACGGTCAATTCGACGGACAGGTCTTCCCGTCGCCGGAAGCTGACCGTGACATTCCCGCTGGACCGGTCCTCGAACGCATGCTGGAAAGCGTTGGAAAGCAGTTCGTGGGTGACGACCGCCAGCCGAAGCGCGACCTCGTCCGGCATGGCGACGTCGCGGTCGGCCTCGATGTGCATGCCAATATTCCGCGCCTTCGCGAAACGGCCCCAGAAATATTCCGTATCCGAAAGATAAGAGGAGAAGCTGTAGCCGCTGGCCGCCCCACGGCTGAAATGCATGCGGACGATGGCATCCATTCCCTCAAGACACCAGTCCAGCTCATGAGATGCTTCCGAGAAGCCATTGTTTTCTTCCCGGAGACGGATCAGACGGGTCGCGAGTTGAAAACAGCTGATCAAACGATTTTGCTGTTCAAGAAGCATCAGCTCGAAATCATGAGGTTTGATTTCATTAGTCTGCAACATTTCACGTACCCCTACATTGCTCGGTACAGCATTTGGAGCCCGAACGGACAGCAATGCACCATCTGTGCTGAAGCCGTATATTCGAGTATTGCAATATTAACGCCGCGGAAACGTTCCAACCCGTAACTATGTTAAAGACTGCGAATTAATCTACTTTGCGCCAACGAAAAGGCAGAGCGATATACTGAGAGTGAGAATACGCATCGTATGGTATCGCTTACTATGTTAAACATCACCAAAAGCAAACATTTGATATCCTGGTATTCCTAACTCCAGCACAGAAAGCCCCGGCACACACAGCACGCCGGGGCATTTTTTTGGAGGGGTTTTGGTGAAATCGTGGCGCCGTTTTAGGACTGAGCCGGAACCGGCGTCAGCACCGGCTTCCCGCTGAAGTGCGCCTTGAGATTGTCGTAAACCAAGTCGCCCATCGCCCGCCGGGTCTCCTGCGTGGAACTGGCGATGTGCGGGGTCAGCACCACGTTTTCCATCGCCATGAGTTCCGCGGGCACATGCGGCTCGCGCTCGAACACGTCCAGGCCCGCGCCGGCGATCTTCCCCTCCCTCAGCGCCTTCACCATGGCTGGCTCGTCGATGATCGGGCCGCGCGCGGTGTTGATGACAAA
>CAYYSC010000356.1:0-4004 GCA_964474065.1 uncultured Rhodospirillales bacterium
CTCGGACGAAGCGGCGAGCTACTTCCAGAAGCAGCGGCGTGCGTCCTCCTTTTGACCCGGCAACGCTTCGCGGAGGAGGCGGCCGAAGCATATCATCTGCGGACTTGTGCGCTGGTAGGTTTCGATGGCGGCGAATATGTGTGCGACTGGCGTGTCGCCCGGCAGAGGGGATGGCTCTGGCAGATCAGCCAACAGGTCGGGGGTAGCGGCGTCAATGCGCTCGCGCAAACGCTGGCACTCACGTGTAACTTTGTGGTCGTTGAACAGCTGACCGAGCACCGTTGCCGCATGGGCGAGATAGCCGGGCCAGTGCGCCAATTGCCGGTAGAGACCGGGCACGAAGGTCTCGCCATCCATGTCTGCCGCGAGCTGCAGCAGTACGGCGCGCGCTTCTGGGGAAACGGCATCCAAGGCCAGCGTCGCGGGCGGGGGTGGCAGCACATGGGGAGGCCGCCATACACTCGATTCCCCCGGGCTGCTCTCACGCATCCTCCCCGCCGGTTGTTCCTGCAGCAGCGCTCGGATGCAGCCGCCCATCGCCATATTGAGCGGAGCAACGGTTTCAAACGAGAGGCAGACGTTGCGGATTATACGAGCCGTCTCGGCATCGACGCCGAGCAGCCGCAGCGCCGCGGAACTCAGCCGCGGGAGCGGGGCAAGTTCCACCTCCGCCGCCAGTCGCCAGGCCGTCTCGGGCAGGGCGCCGCTGACAAAAGCCGGCCGCACGGCCTCCCACGCCCATTCAAGCATGCCCGGCATCGTCGCGAGGTGCCGCTGCAAGGAGGAGACATAGGGCACACCGTAGAAGGTCCGGATCTCCCCGTAGATTTCTGCGATGCGTCCCTGTGCGCCGGCCTCCGGCAGCTCCCGGAACGCCGTCATATCGGCGGCACTTCTCCCGGTTTTGGATCGATCGGCAATAGCTGGTTCAGACCGACCATTTCCTCGAACAGCGCGGCGGCAGCCAAGAGGCCGGTTTCGTCCTGGGGCTTGCCGACAATCTGAAGGCCGATCGGGCGGCCATACTCATCGAAGCCCGCCGGCACACTGATCGCCGGGCAGGCCGTCATCGAAATGGCGGAGGTGGTGAGCGAGCCAGCGATGTAATTTTCGATCTTCACGCCGTCTACGGTGTCTACGTACCGCCAATTCACGTCGAAGGGCGGCACGTTCACGACCGGACACACCAGCAGGTCGTAGGTTTCGAAAAAGCCGATCACCCGGCGGTAGAACGCCGCCCGTTCCCGCTCCGCCCAGGCCAGCTGGCTGGGAGTCTGCGCCAACCCTTTCTCTGTATTCCAGATCACGTCTGCCTTGATCTGGTCGCGGTGCCTCTGGAGCTCCAGTTCGCGACTCACCACGAAAATCTGAGCCCGCAGGATCTGAAATGCCTCGTCGATCTGGCCGAGTTCGGGGTATGCCTCCTCGACAACCGTGCCCAGATCCTCGAACCGGCGGGCCGCGGCCGCGGTGATCTCCCGCACCGCCTTCGCCACCGGAACGGCGCCACCGTAGTCCACGGTAAAGCCGATCCGTTTAGGCGCGGCATCGCGGCCCTTGGCCAACGCGCTCATGGTGGTTTCGAAAAAGCTCTGCGGCGGCGGCGCAATGGTCAGCGGGTCGCGCGGATCGCGGCCGGTGATCGCGTCCAGAAACAGCGCGAGATCGGGCACGTCCCTTGCCATGGGCCCTTCGACCGAGGACGGCGAGAACAGATTGCCGACGGTGCCGCGCGTCACCCGACCGGGGCTCGGGCGAAGCCCGACAACCGAGCAAAAGCTGCCGGGCTTCCGGAGGCTGCCGCCGTGATCGGAGCCGTGGGCGAGCCAAACTTCGCCGGTCGCCAGCGCAACTGCCGCTCCGCCGCTGGAGCCGCCGCAGGTCAGTGACGTATTCCACGGGTTGCGGGTCTTGCCGAACACCTCGTTGAAGGTGCTGCCACCCGCCCCGAATTCCGGCGTGTTGGACTTGGCTAGCACGACGCCGCCGTTCGCCTCCAGCCGTTCCACCATCGGGTGGGAGGCCGTCGGCACATGGTCGGTGTAGATCGGCGAGGCGTAGGTGGTGCGCACTCCCTCCACATCCATCAGGTCCTTGATCGCGACCGGCAGGCCACCCAGCCAGCCGTGCGCATTATCCGGGCGTCGCGGCAGGTTCTTGGCCTGCTTCCTTGCCCGTTCCGGGCACAGAGTGGGAAGCGCGTTCACCTGCGGCTCGACCTTTTCGATGCGGGTGAGCGCTGCGTCGATCAATTCAAGGGCAGAAACCTCGCCGATTTCGAGAAGCTGGACGACGTCCCTGGCAGGGAGGCGGATCAGGTCTTCGTTATCGCTCATGAGCCGAACTGTTGCCGGAGGAAACCATTGATGGCGGCGAACTCAGCCCTTGCTTTCGGGCCGTCCATCGCCACGCGCATAAAACCGTGAATGAAGCGTTTGGCGCAACGGTAACTGACTGGGACGCCCGCCGCCTGTAGCTTCTGGCCATAGTCGAAGCCGTCGTTATAGAGCGGGTCGTATTCCGCGGTAACGATAAAGGTCGGTGGCAATCGTGAGAGGTCGCTGGCCACCATCGGCGTTGCGTAGGGATCGGTGGACCGCAGGCCCTCCCCCAGATACCAATCCCAGTACTGCTTCATGCTGGCAGTGGTAAGACCCGGAGGGTCGGCGTTGTAGGCGAAGGAGGGAGCCGACAGGTCGTCGGTCAGGCACGGATAGATCAGCACCTGCGCCGCGATATGCGGCCCGCCGCGGTCGCGCGCCGCCAGACAGACGGCAGCCGAGAGGCAGCCGCCGGCGCTGTCGCCCGCTACGGCGATCCGGCTCGCGTCGACGCCCAGGTCAGCGGCCTTGGCCGTGATGTGGGTGACGACGCCGTAGCAATCCTTGAAAGGTTCCGGGTGCTTGTTTTCCGGTGCCAACCGATAATCGACGCTGATGCAGATGGCGCGCGCACCCACGGCCAGGCCCCAGCCAGTGCTGTCGCTTGAATTGGGAGAGCCTTTCATGAAGCCGCCACCATGAAAATAGACGACGCACGGCGCCCGCTCCGGCAAGCCTTTCGGCCGGTAGATCCGAACGGGCACCAGCTGGCCGTCCTCGCGCGGCAAGGTCGTGTCCGTTACTTCCAGCCCTTCCGGGCGCGGCGGCCGGACGGCGGCCGCATACCTTTCCCAGACCGTCCGCATTTCTTCGACCGTCGTTGCGGGGGGCTGCGCGGCGCGCGCCGCAATCAGCGGCTCCATCTCCGGATGGGTATCGTAGCGGCCCGGCATGGTCGCAATCCTTCTTGAGAGTGGCCTCTGCTGGAGAGAATACGCAAAGGCAGGCGGGCAAGGCTATAGCGGACGTAATCCAAAAACGGGCAGCCCTGCGAGGACGATGCGCAGCCGTCGCAAAAATCCTTTCCTTGAGCCGAAAGGCGGCTATGCGCCCGGTGCGTTGACTTGGGAACAGACCTGCCCATTGTAGCAGGTAACGCAAACATTGCGCGATCATGGAGCCCACGATGTCTGAAGCCGTTTCTTCCGCCGCCACGCGCGCCGCTGCCAATGCCACCGCTTCGCATCAGGTGCGGGCGCCACTGACGTTCATCATTCCCCAGGACGAGAAGCCTTATTTCGAAAGTTCGGCGGTTACCGGCGGCGCGCCCAAGGTCCATTTTCAGACGGAAGAGAAGCCGGTCACCATCCATGACATGCGGCCGCTTACCGGGAAGCTATCGCTGGATGCTGAAGGGTTCGAGTTGCTGCACGCGCCGACGGCGGTGCGCGACCTCTACGACGACGAAGCCATCGACACCGCCTATACGGCCGAAATCGTTGAATTGCTGAAGAAGCACATGGGCGCGGACAATGCCGTAGTGTTTGACATGACGCGCCGCTCCGACGGCGGCGAGGGCGCGGCCAACCGGGACGGCCTCCGCGGCCCCGCCACCCGTGTGCATGTGGATTACACGCCCAAATCCGGCCCGCAGCGCGCCAAGGATTGCATCGGCGAGACAGA
>CAYYSC010000357.1:0-3989 GCA_964474065.1 uncultured Rhodospirillales bacterium
ACCGCGCCAAAGCCGCCCGCCGGCCCCCCCGCCGCGATTACCAACAGGTCATCCGGCTCCGACAAGGCTTGGTACTCCGTGTCCCCCCGGCTGCCGACCACCGCACCCTTGCCGCAGTCAGCCCATTCGCGCCGATAAATCTTGGCATTTTCGAACACGTATTGCCGGATGTCTGCTTTAGACCAGCCGGCATTGGTGAAGTGGGTCCGCAACTGCGGTGGCACGACGATAGCGTAGTTGCCGGGATAAATCGAATAGTGTCGCATGCTGGCTTTGATCTCGGCGCAGAACGTATCCAGGATTTGCTCCGGCTCCGTCGTCCACTCGTTCATGAGCTGGCGCGGTGCACCAGCCGACATCACCGTGACAGCAGACGCATGCTGCGGAATGTCCCGCTCCTCCGCCAGCGGCAGCCAGGGCGAGTTCTCCTCGTCCTCCGCCAGACAATAACTGATCTTGCCGGGATGGCCGAGCGTTGAGCGGTCGACGTCTCCAGGCCGCACGTCCAAAAGGTTGTAGAGCGCAAGGCGGACCGCCCGGCCAATGGTCGTGGTGGCCCGGTCGCTGGAGCCGAGAGCGTTGAACGTTCCGTCCATGCCAAGCTCCTGGCGGATCGGCCCGTTGACGACGATCAGAATCGCACAACCGCCCGTGCTGGCCGTCGCGCCATGCAAAAGGAAGGGTTCCCGAAGCATCGCGGTGAAGGCGGTCACGACCACGGGGAAATGCATCGGCAGACAGCCGGCCATCACGGAATTGATGGCGAGCTTTTCCGCTGTGATCCGGCGGGCGCGCACCGGCTCGATTCCGACGAGATGATCGGGCGGGAGCATCGCCCATTCCAGACATTTCTCGACCGCCTCGGCTGTCGGCGGCACCACAGGCAGTCCATCCGTCCATTTGCGAGAATGGTAGAATTCTTGCGCCGCCACGATGCCGTCGAGAAGAAAACGCTCCGAAGCAAGTTCCATTGTTTGGTCTTTCATCCGTATTGTAGGCGCTAGCGTTCACCTGCCGCGCCGGCTGTCAAGCGCGGCAGGGCAGCAGCGGCTGGTTATTCGGCCTTCGCGCTGCTGGCGGCAAACAGAACCCGTGCGGCGTCCCGCTCCGGCGCCAGCGAATGCCGCAGATGGCGGATCAGGCCGATAACAGAAGGATAGGTGCGCTGACGTTTTCCTTCCTGCGTCACCTTCCAGGCGACGCCGAAGGGCTCTACTTGCCAGGACACGGCCAATACCGGCTCCCCTCTCCGTTCGATCCGGGCGGTCAGCCGGTCTTTCTCGGGCGCGCAGGACACCTGGGCCTCGACTTGCCAGAGGCGCAAGAGCCCGAGCAACAACACCTCCAACTCCGCCGCACTCATCCGCAAGCCCTAACCCTTGGCCGCTAGCATCTCGGCGATGGCGAGCACGTGCCGAGCCTGCTTGAGATGCGGCATGTCCAGCATCTTGCCATCCAGGCCAACGGTCCCTGAGCCCACGTCTCCGAAGGCTGCGATCACACGCTTCGCATACTCGATTTCCTCCGGGGTCGGAGTAAATGCCTCGTTAATAATGTCCACCTGGTCGGGGTGGATTGCCACCTTGCCGGTGAAGCCGGTTTTGCGGGCCTGAATCGCTTCTTCCCGCATACCGTCCAGGTCCCGGAAGTTCGGATACACCACGTCCACCGGCTCCATGTCGCCCGCATGACAGGCGGCAAGACAGAGCGAGCGCGCCAGCCGGTAAATATCCTCGTACATGCCGCTAGGCGCGCGGTTCGTGGTGGCCCTCAGCGCGGCGGAAAGGTCCTCAGCACCCCAGGTCAGGCCATAGATTCGCGGCGAAGCGTCAATAAAGCTCTCCATGGTAAACACGCTGCGGGCGGTTTCGGTGGCAACCACCAGAATGCGTGTGGAGCCGATCTCCAGCCCTTCGCGCGCTTCCAGCGCCGACAGGAAGTGGTCGCACTGGATCGCTTCCGTGGCGGAATAGGTCTTTGGGAGGATGATGCCATCGGGCGCGCCTGCCATGATGGCGGCCAGGTCCGGAAGCGCCAGCGGGGTCTCCAGCGGGTTGCAGCGCACCCAAAGCTGCTGGCGTTCCCGGTCGTCTCCTTTGGCCTGCAGATACTCCCGGGCCATTTCCCGGGCTGTTGGCAGGTTTTCCTGCGCAACGGAATCTTCCAGGTCGAGAATAAGAGCGTCCGCCATTGTGCCGGCCGCTTTGACATATTTCCGCTCGCTGTCTGCGGGCACGAACAAAAAGGAACGGATAGGCGGGCGTAGTTCCATGGGAGAATAGTTTCCTTTTTGAACTTAGGGCTTTTGTGCTCGAAAATGTTGTAGCCTTTCTTGCGCGTCGCGCAAACGCAGCGCCAGCATCGCCGGCGGATCGGCTATAGGAGCAAGGCTTTTCGAACCTCGCACAGGCGGCGAACATATGCGCCAAGCTACCAGAAGCCCCCTTCCCTGCCAGCGCCACAAGGCGGTTTTTTTTGACAGGGACGGCTGTCTCAACGAGGATACGGGCTTTGTGCACCGTTGGGCACAGTTCCGCTGGTTGCCTGGCGCGATCGAAGCAATCCGGCTCGCTAACCTGGCGGGCTGGCGGGTCTTCGTCGTGACCAATCAATCCGGAGTGGCGCGCGGGTATTTCCCGGCAACGGCGGTTGAGGAATTGCACCGGCTCTTGAATGCCGACTTGGCGCGGCACGGCGCCGCCATCGATGCTTTCCGGTATTGCCCGCACCATCCCGACTACCCCCAGGCGGGCGGCGTTAGCGAATGCGGCTGCCGCAAGCCGGCCCCAGGCATGATTCGGGATCTACTCTGGGCGTGGCGCATCGATCCGGCATACGCGTTCATGATTGGCGACCAGCCGCGCGATGTTGCCGCCGCGGAGCGCGCCGGTATCGCAGGATATCAGGCTTCTCCCGGTCGCGTGCTGGAGATCGTCCGGCGCGAATTGCGCAAGCGCACTTTAACCCTGGGCAAATACGTGCTGGCCTCTGGCCACATCCGGCCGCTTGGCGCAGACTGCGGGCCACGCTCCCAAGTTTAACGGTTCTTGTATGGCCCCTCCCCTTACTCTTCATGCCTTAGAGGATTTCCCGCACGTCAAACCGGGTGACGACTTGGCCCGGCAGATCGCGGACTGCCTCGCGGCCAACAGTTTGAGGCTGCAGCCGGGCGACATCGTCGCCTGCGCCCAAAAGATCGTCTCCAAGGCGGAGGCCCGGTATGCGCGCCTTGCCGACCTCATTCCGGGAGCAGAAGCCGGGGAGTGGGCCCGGCGCACGGGGAAGGATCCGCGCCTGGTGCAGATCACACTGGACCAAGCCAACTACGTTCTCCGCTACCGCCCAAATCTGCTGGTGGTGGAAACGAAGCTTGGCATGGTGATGGCGAACGCGGGCGTGGATCAGTCGAACATCGACGGGGCGGGCGAGCAGGTGCTGCTGCTGCCAGAGGACCCGGACCGCTCGGCCGAGGCGCTGGCCGCCGGCCTGGAGCAAATATCCGGCATGCGGCCTGCGGTGTTGATCACCGACAGCGTCGGCCGTGCTTGGCGCATCGGCACGGCAGGAATCGCCATTGGCGCGGCCGGCATCCGCTGCGTCAACGATATTCGCGGCGAGGCTGACATGATGGGGCGGGAATTGAAGGTTTCCATCGTCGGCCACGGTGACCAGCTCGCTTCCGCAGCCTGCGTCGCCATGGGCGAGGGCGCGGAGGGAACGCCGGTGGTTCTGATCCGCGGGCTGCCGCCCGAAGCGGAGCCGCTCCCCGCCGCCGCATTGGTCCGCCCGGCAGAGGATGACATGTTCCGATGACAGTGTTAGCGCTATCCGGCGGCGTTGGCGGCGCCAAACTGGCGAGCGGCCTTGCAGCCGTGCTGCCGCCGGGCGACCTTGTCGTGATCGCAAACACCGGCGATGATTTCGAGCATCTCGGCCTTCACATTTCGCCGGACATCGACTCCGTGTTTTATGCGCTGGCCGGTTGGAAC
>CAYYSC010000358.1:0-3982 GCA_964474065.1 uncultured Rhodospirillales bacterium
GTGATCATCGCGGTGGTCGCCGTCTACTCGAAGGCACTGGGTCCTGCGATCTCCGGCATGGCACTGGCGTTCCCGACGATGATGAGCGCCTCGCTATGGATTCTGAACCGGCGCTTCGGTGACGCCTTTGCAGCGGAGACGGTCTACCGCTCCCGCTGGGCGCTCGCCTCCTACACCAGCTTCGTGCTCTTTATGGGCCTGCTGGCCGTGCCGCTGGGTGACGTTGTGGCGATGGTGGTCTCCGCACTGATCGCGGCGGCGGTATCCTTCCTGGTCTACCGGATCAACCGCCCGGCTTGATTATTGGCCGGTGACCTAGCGCCAGCGGCAGCCAGGGCTTAGTCTCACCCGCAACCATCAAGCCAAATCTAGGAAACCGCCCCAAGATGCAAGCCGATTACGTAATCGTCGGGGCCGGCAGCGCCGGCTGCGTGCTCGCCAACCGCCTGTCCGCGAATGGTGCCGAGGTCGTGCTGTTGGAGGCCGGGCCGCCGGACCGCCACCCGATGATCCATATCCCCGCGGGCGTCCTGAAGCTGCTGGCGCACCCCGTTGTCAACTGGAACTACCAGACCGAGCCGGACGAGAAGATCGGCAACCGCTCCCTCCACTGGCCGCGGGGCAAGGTGCTAGGCGGCTCGTCCTCGATCAACGGCATGCTGTTCGTGCGCGGCAACCCGGCGGACTTCGACGGCTGGGCGCAGATGGGCGCCCGCGGCTGGAGCTACGAGGAGTGCCTGCCCTACTTCAAAAGCATGGAGACCTATCCGGCGGGCGATGGGGAGCATCGCGGCAAGGGGGGACCGCTACAGATCGACGACTATCGAACCACCTTGCCGCTCACCCATATGTTCGTGGAGGCCGCCAAGCAGGCTGGACATCCGTTCGTCAAGGACCTATCCGGGGAAACACCGGCGGAGGGTGTGGGCTACAGCCAGATGAGCCGCATTGGCCGCCGGCGCGGGTCCACTGCCCAGACCTTCTTGGCGCAGGCGAAGAAGCGGCCGAACCTGACTGTCGAGACCGAAGCCTACGCCACCAGGCTGACGTTCGAGGGCTCACGCTGCACCGGCGTCTGGATCCGGCAGCGCGGCAAGAACAAGCATATCGGGGCGGGGAAGGAGGTGATTGTCTCCGGCGGCACCATCAACTCGCCACACCTTCTGCATGTCTCCGGTGTCGGCCCCGCGGACTATCTGCGCAGCATCGGAGTCGACGTGGTTCACGATTTGCCTGGGGTCGGCAAGAACCTCTCGGACCACTACACCGTGCGCGTGTCGCGCCGGGCGAAGGACACGGTGAGCATCAACGAGCTGTCTCGCTTCCCGAAGGTGGTGCCGGAGGTGGCGAAATGGCTGACCAAGGGCAACGGCGCCTTGACCTTCGGCGTCTCCTCTGCTCAGTGCTACAGCTACAGCCGCGAGGGGCTGGCCTCGCCCGACATCCAGTTGTTGTTCACGCCGGCAAGCTACGACCAGAACGAGTTCGGCGTGCTGGAGAGGGAGCCAGGCGCGACCATCGCCATTTCGATCGCCCGTCCCTCCAGCCGTGGCGAGATCATGGCGGTCTCCGGCGATCCGTTCGTGCGCCCGGCGATCCGCCCGAACTTTCTGTCCGATCCGGACGACATGCGCGTCTCCAAGGAGGGCATCCGTCAGGCGCGGGAGATTTTTGCCCAGCCGGCCTTCGCCAAGAATCTGGCGCAGGAGACGACACCCGGGCCGGACATGAACGACGAGGCCGGCCTGGAGGCCTTCATCCGGGAGACCGGGCGGACGATCTACCACTGCGTCGGTACCTGCAAGATGGGCGAGGACCCGATGGCCGTGGTCGATTCGCGCCTGCGCGTGCGGGGGATGGAGGGCTTGCGCGTCGTCGACGCCAGCGTGATGCCGACGGTGACCACCGGCAATACCAACGCACCGACCATCATGATCGGGGAAAAGGCGAGCGCGATCATTTTGGAGGACGCTGGATAGGAGAGAGCCGCGCTCTTGCCCTCCCGGAAACCTGGGGTGGTTCAACCGAGAATTTCGTCTAACAAACCGATGTCGCTTTGTTCGAAACGTTTCATCTCACGACCCTTCTTTACCGGGATCGTTTCAATCTCTTCATCACAGGCCTCAACAAGGAGGGACATACGCTTTTCGCTGGCCCGCCGTAGGCCGCGTCCCATTCTCGATTGGCGCCTAAACCCATGGGCCACGGTTTCGGACGGCGGAGGGTCTGCAATAAGCTGCGGGCCGCTGCCCGAGATGGTTTTTAGGACGCAGCGCTTCGTCTCGACCTGCTGCAACCCGCCTCCAACTGGTTGGGACCAACCACTATGCAATGGTCTTTTTCAGACAGCGAACCGGCGTGCAAGGCCGAAGGTTCTTGAAGGCTGGTCCGTTTTGCAACGCTGTCGCTGAGCGTACGAGCGAATCGCAGGGATTATGCCCAGCCGAGGCACAAGGGCGTTGTTACGTACTATCCGTTGCCGGCACAGACGACGCATAACGGATTCGCAGGGTCTGCCTCCAACCGGGCTTCCGAAATTTCGTCTCCACAGCGCACGCACTCGCCATAGCTGCCATCTTCGATGCGGGCGATAGCCGCCTCTACCCGTCGCCGTTCAACCTGCCGCCGTTCTTGCTGCGCGGTGGCCATGGCCTGGCCCTGGAGCGCGTCCATTCGGCTAAGCCGTCCGATGCGGGTCTGATCGAGTTCAACTGGCGCTCGATCCTCGGCGGTTTGAGCTTCCCAAGCATTCAGTTCGGCAAGGCGATCCTGCAGCCGCGCGATCACATTTTTCAAAAAACAACTCTCCATAATTTCATTCTTATACAATGGGCAACATCAACACAAGCAATTTCTAAAGAAATCGGGAGCTTAACTCCCTAAGCGTATGATTTTGTTTACAATTTCTGGCTGGCGGACTTGATGCTCGCACTACTATTCTAGTGAAAGACAGTATATGTAGAAATCTACAAATGGTGGTGGCCGGTAAGTTCACCGTTGTTGGGAACTGCTTCCGGCCGGTGTTCTGTGCCCACGGAATGCCAGGGCATCCCGTCCCAAAGAAGGAGGCAAGGCGCAAACAAGCGTAAGGCAGTATTCTGGGACAGGTCTCGCAGGGTGAGCGAGGGCGGGTCCCCCAGTCGCTGACGTGGCAAAAGCTACGCACCACCCAGGCAATACGTCATCACCCAAAAAACATCGCGAAAAGGAGTCGGAAAAATGTTGCAGCGTACCCCCCAGGCTTTCATCAATACGTGCTTCTCATTACTCTGGAACTCGGGCTACTCGGTCACTATCGATATGGATATGAAGGGCTGGGTCCAGTTCCGAAGCGAGATCGATCCGCACGGTTGTGTAAATGCAGCTTTCAACCCGGATTTCCATCGGCTCGAGGCAGATAACTCGTTCTGGCTCGCAATCCGTCGCCGGTCCGACGGACAAATAATCGCCTGTATTTGCGACCGTCTGATCGAAACAGAAGATTTTGTGGAGGACCAGCGCACAATGCGCCTATGGTACGGAGATCCCGGAGCGCATGGCATCAAGCCTATCCAATTGGCACAGCCGCGTTCTGCTTTCCCGTTCGTGTCTGGCAAGGTCGGTCACCATGGCGGCTTGTGGGTTGATAAATCTGAACGTCATAATGGATTAGCTTGGTTGCTTTGCCGAATTATCCGTGCGATGACCCTTCAAAGGTGGCCGGACACCAGCTGGCACTGCGGCACCACTTTAGAACCTCTGGTCCTCAAAGGATTGCCGCACAACACCTACGGCTACACGCGCTGGGATCTCATCGTTGATGAATATTTTCCCGTTACGGGCGAAAACGACAGAGCGTACATGACTAGTATTCCTGCCGAGCAGATGTACCGTCAGATTGCCGACGACCTCTCACTTATCGAAGTGAACACCAATAAGCAGGTGGGAGACGTGGTCCGCCTCGCTCGCGTCATGGTGACGCACGGCGCTCTGCCGGTTCCGG
>CAYYSC010000359.1:0-3974 GCA_964474065.1 uncultured Rhodospirillales bacterium
AAGACGGCGTCGGAGATGACGCTGTACCATGTGGAGGAGCCATAGCTCTGGCCCATCAGGGTCGAGACCCACGGCGTCTCCCGCGTGCGTCGGTATTCTTCTCGGTCCTGCCCGATGCTGGCCCGCCCGGAAGCGCCCATCCGGTCTGGCATGCGCCCGCCAGAGCTCTCGCCGAGCAGGACCAGCGGCATGCCCCGTTCCCGGGCAGTACGCTTCATGTGGCCCATCTTCTTCATGTTTACTTGGCTGGATGAGGCGCCCAGCACGGTAAAATCGTTCGCCACGAGGGCGACAGAGCGGCCGTCGATCTTGCCGTAACCGGCAATCTTGCCGTCAGCGGGAGACTTGTCCCGCGTTTCCGACCGGATGGAGTAGGCGTGCAGACCTGCTTCCACGAACGAGCCCTTGTCGAGCAGATAGTCCAGCCGCTCCCGCGCGTTCAGGACGCCCGCGTTTCGCCGAGTCTCCAGCTTGAGCGGCCCGCCCATGGCGAGGTCCCTGGCGCGGCGGCGGGCGAGTTCGGCGAGTTTCTCGTCGTGTGACATTGCGGAGCGGTCCAAAGTGACAGCGGAAGGGGAAGGGAGTATTCCGCGCTCCTCTCTCCCTTGCAACCGCCGTACCACAGCGCCCCTTTTACAGGTGCTCTGCCCGGAAACGGGCGATTTCCTCCGCCTCGGGGTCGATGAGGATGAGGATCATGCCGTCGATCCGGTAAGAGGCGGTTTGAGCGAGGACGTGCTTGAACGCTATTTCCCATTCCCGAACCGTCGGTGGGCAGGCCATGGTGCTCGAGAGCCCCGGCATGAAGCGCAGCTTCTGTGCGTCAAGGAGGTATTGGCCGCCAAGATCATTGCATCCGGCGCTGGCCCGATAGCGATTGTCTTGGGAAGACAGGACCAAGTACGGGAGGCGGTGCTCGCGGGTGGGTTCAACGTTTAGACCTCCCAGCCGTTCCGCTACCCAGCGCGTGTCGAGCAGGTCCGCCGGAGAAATCAAATCGTCACATGTTTTGCCCGGCATCGTGTCATTCAGGGCGAGAACGACGAGCATCTGCTCCTGACCCTCGTCATCCTCTTTGGGGCGCATTGCCAGAACGCCTTCCAGTTTCATCAGCAGGGGCTGGCCAAGTTCAATGACGTTCTTGCGATAGGCACGCTCGACAACAGGGAATGACGCTTCCATCGCTACCGGATACATTCGGCCGGTACGGCATTCCCTGAACCGCGCGACGTCGCCGGTAAAGGTGAACATCCCCTGAAAGCGCGCGGCGCGGATGCCGGACTGTTGCATGCGATCCCCGAGTTCCTGCCCGCTGGTCATTTTCATGAGGATTTCTACATGGTCCGGGGACCCCCGGGTTAAGACCGGGTGGACGGCGTCGCTTGTGAACATCAGCCGTTCGCCGACAGTAATCGTCGTCCGGACCGCGTAGGTATGTCGCTGATCGATGCGGCCCGCATCGTAAATGATTGAAAACTCATAAGGCGGCTGGCCGGCGGGATCCATCACCACCCGGCCGATCTCTACGGCAGGGGCATCCGCGAGCGAAATATCCTGGAGCATAGCCGTGAAGACGGCTTCAGGTGGTACGGTTATCCGCTCCCGGTACAGGGCCTTGCCGCTTACGGCATCTCCAGCGAGAGCCGGTTGCAGCGCTATACCGACAACGGCGGCTAACAAAATAAAAGGGCGAATCCAACCCATCGCCTTCGGTTCCTTTCGATGGCCGGGCGGCCGTGGTTCCTTCCATATCCGCCACTGAGTGTTGGTCACGGCAAGGCGACAGCCCGGCTTTTTTTGGCCCTCGTTATTCCTGCGGCCCCAGAACCTGGGCCATCCGAACGCGGGCATGGCTGAGGTAGCGCGAGGGCTCGAACATCTCTACGAGCGCTTCAGACGAAACGCGTGAAGTCACTTCGTTGTCTCCCTGCAGCCGGTGAAGGAACGAGCCGCCCTCCCGCCATGTGGCCATCGCATGCTCCTGGACCTTGCCATACGCATCCTCGCGGCTCATGCCGGCCTGAGTTAGCGCCAGGAGGACGTATTGCGAATAAACCAGCCCGCCGAGCTTGTTCAGGTTGCCCAGCATGTTGTCAGGATAAACCACTAGGTTCTCGACCACGCCGGCGAGGCGATGCAGCGCGAAATCCAGGGTCACCGTCGCATCCGGTCCGATCATCCGCTCGACACTGGAGTGGGAGATGTCCCGTTCGTGCCAGAGCGTGACATTTTCCAGGGCCGGAATGACCGCGGACCGCACAACGCGGGCGAGGCCGGTAAGATTCTCCGTGAGTACCGGATTGCGCTTGTGCGGCATGGCGCTGGATCCCTTCTGGCCCGGCGAGAAGTATTCTTCGGCCTCCAGTACTTCCGTGCGCTGCAGATGCCTGATCTCGGTCGCGAGCCGCTCCACGCCGCTCGCGATCACGGCGAGCACGGAGAAGAACATCGCGTGCCGGTCTCGCGGGATGACCTGGGTCGAGATCGGCTCTGGCGTCAGGTCCATCTGCTCCGCCACGTACTGCTCGACGCGGGGGTCAATGGCGGCGAAGGTGCCGACCGGACCGGAAATGGCGCAGGTTGCGATTTCCTTGCGCGCGGCCTCCAGCCGGGCGCGGTTTCGCTGAAATTCGACGAAGTGCCCGGCCAGTTTCAAGCCAAAGGTGGTGGGCTCGGCCTGAATGCCATGACTGCGGCCGACGCAAAGCGTTTCCTCGTGCTCCCAGGCCCGTTGCTTCAGAGCGGCCAGCAGACGGTCAACCCCTGCCAGCAGCAGATCGGAGGCGCGCGCCAACTGCACCGCCAGGCAGGTGTCGAGCACGTCCGAAGAAGTCATGCCCTGGTGGACGAAGCGCGCTTCCGGACCGATGTGCTCCGCCAGATTGGTAAGGAAGGCGAGAACGTCGTGCTTGGTCACGCGCTCGATTTCGTCGATACGGTCGATCTCGAACCGCCCGCGCTCCCACACGGCCTTGGCGGCCTCTGCGGGAATGACGCCCAGCTTGGCTTGCGCGTCGCAGGCGTGCGCCTCGATCTCGAACCAGATCTCGAACTTTGTCTGCGGTTCCCAAATGCCGACCATCTCCGGGCGGCTGTAACGCGGAATCATCTGACTGCCTCTATACCTTCATTATCGCGGGTCTGTATAACACGGCAAAGACAGGGAGGAACGGAGACTCATGGCACAGCAGAACAAGATAAACCTCGAAGGCCGACACGCTATCGTCACCGGAGCGGCGCAGGGCTTCGGGCTCGCGATCACCAAGCGCTTTGTCGAAAGCGGCGCCAATGTTTCCATGTGGGATATTGACGGTGAGGAACTGGCGGACGCAGCCACGGCCTTCGGCGGGAAAGTGGCGACGCAAATCTGCGACGTCACCGACATTGGTGCCATCGACCAGGCGCTCGTTGCTTCGGGCGACGCATTCGGGACGGTGGAGATTCTGGTCAACAATGCCGGCATCGCCGGGCCGAACGACGTTGTCTGGAACTACGGGGTCGAGGACTGGCGCCGCATTGTCGAACTGGACATGAACGCCGTGTTCTACTGCTGCCGGGCCGTCATTCCCCTCATGATCAGCCAGAACTACGGTCGCGTCGTGAACATCGCCTCGATCGCAGGCAAGGAGGGGAACGCCAATGCGGCAGCCTATTCCACCGCGAAGGCGGGCGTGATCGCGCTCACCAAGTCGCTGGGCAAGGAACTGGCAGCCTATAACATTGCGGTGAACTGCATTACGCCGGCGGCGGCGAGGACGCGGATCTTTGACCAAATGTCGGAGGAGCACATTGACATGATGCTTTCCAAAATCCCCCGCGGACGCTTTGTAGAGGTTGACGAGGTTGCCGCCATGGCTGCGTGGATGGCGAGCGAAGAAAACCGTTTCACCACGGGCGGCGTGTTCGATATCTCCGGCGGCCGGGCAACTTATTGAGAAGGGCGAACAGCAATGTGCAGCGAATCGACGACCGGC
>CAYYSC010000360.1:0-3972 GCA_964474065.1 uncultured Rhodospirillales bacterium
CTGTGATTGGCATTCAAAACAAACCATAAATCGAGCATGGGATGCCGGGTTCAGGCGAAGATCATGGCAGAAGCAGGTGAACAACAATCGAAGCCGGACGCCAGGTTGTATCTTTCGGTGTTGGAAGGCTTTTCATTGACTGCCGGGAACGCCCGGCTTCAGATGAGTTCGGTGAAAGCACGGGCGATGTTTGCCCACTTGGCGCTTTCCGCGAACATGGAGCAATCACGCGAACGCCTGGCCGGCCTGCTTTGGGGGGACTCCCCGGAACGCAAGGCGCGGGCTTCCCTGCGGGGCGCCTTGCTGGCGGTCCGGGAAGCCTTGGGCAGTTACGCGGAGACGGCCCTGCACGCCGACAACCAATCGCTCTCCATCATGCCTGATGCCTTGCAGGTGGACATCCTGGAAATTGGGAATTCGTTGCGCGCCGGCGATGTGCCGGAGCAGTTGCTTCGTCAGCAGGGCTTGTGCGACCGGATATTGGCCAACCTGTCAATCGGAGACGAGGCTTTCAACGAATGGCTGACGGTGTACCGCCAGACTACCCAGGAAAATTGGTTGCGGTCGCTCCGGGACATTATGCGCACCGGCCCTGGCACCGAGCGGATGGCGGATGCGGCCCGCGCCATCCTAAATTTGGAACCGCTGCATGAGGAAGCCTGCCGTTACCTGATGGAACACGCGGCAGCGCGAAGCGATACTGCCGGGGCACTAAAACTCTACAACCAGCTCTATACTGCGCTCGGCGACGACTATGACATGGAGCCGGCGGTGGAAACCCAGCATCTGGTGGAGCGGATAAAGCTGGGCGATATTCCGCCGGCACGGCCGGAAGTGCCTGCCCCGCCAAAGGTTGCACCCTTGATCGGGCGCAATGGCTCCGTGACAAGGCCCTTAGAGCCACGGGTGACGGCTTCTCCCGCAACATCCCACGCCGCGGTTGGCAGCCCCGGCAGCGGCCAAAAGCCGATCGTCACGATTCTGGTGGGCGACTTCGTGGCGGATGCGGTCAGCAATGCGCAGAAATATCTGGTCACGGGCTTCAAGGGCGATTTGATTACCGGACTGGTCCGGTTCCGGGACTGGGTCATCATGGGCAGCGCGCCAGCGATGGTAACGCCGAACTTCGGACCAAACGATCCTTTCTATCAACTCTCGGCCAGCGCCATGGAGGAGCCGGAGGGAATCCGTCTTTCTCTCTTCATCCAGCACGGTGTCACTGGGCAGTTTGTCTGGACGGAGCGGTTTCTTTTGTCGCTGCAGGAATGGGCAATGCGTCAGCGCATGGTCGTCCGCCGGCTCGCGATGGCGCTGAACGTGCATTTGTCCGCCGAACGGGTGCGATCCCTGGCGGCGGCAGATGAATTCTCTGCAGGCGTGCAGGATCAATGGTTACGTGGTCAGGAACTGGCGTTCCGATGGCGGCCGGATGCGTTGAACGAGGCGACCTCCATCTTTCACCGGATCATCGACGAGGCGCCGACTTTTGCACCTGCCTATAGCAGCCTGGTGCAGATCGCCAATGCGCGGCACTTGATCTTTCCGGGCGTCTACCGGTCGCAAGAGTTGTCGGAGGAGGCGCTTGCCCTCGCGAAGGAGGCAGTGAGCATCGACCCCTTGAGCAGCCGGGCTCACTTATGCCTTGCGTGGTCGCATATGCTGAGGGCCGAGTTCGATCAGGCAGAATTCCGCTACGATCTGGCCCGCGATCTGAACGAGAACGATACCTGGACCCTGGTATCGTCGGGCCAAGGCTTAGCGTTTGCCGGGCGCCATCTGCAGGCGCACGACCTGAGTGACGAGGCCCTCCAACTCACGGCCCACCTTTCGCCCGTGGAATGGGGCTACCAGGTCGGCACTCGCTTTTTGTGCGGCGATTACGAAATGGCGGTGCTCGCGGCGGATAGAGCGCAGGATGTAATCCCAAACCTGCCGGCCTGGAAAGCTGCATCCCTGATCTATCTGGGGCGGGAGGAGGAAGGGCGGCTTGAAGGACGCCGCTTTCTCGAAAAGATGCAGGGCAATTGGTTCGGCGATGGCTCCCCTGACGACGCGGATGTCGTGGCTTGGCTGCTGGACAGCTTCCCGATCCGGAACAACGATGACGCCCGGCGTTTCTGCGAAGGCGTCCTCGCGGCGACGGGCGTCAGCGAGGCGGCGTTGCGCCAGCATTCCTGACGTCGTTGCCCCAGCATTCCTGACAAGGTGGCTTGGCTCCCAGGGCTTGACAGCCCCGGCTGCCCGTGCCGCTGTTCCGTAACAGCAAACCTGTCCTAGGAGCCATTGCCGCCATGGCCATCATTCCGTTCAACCAGGAATTCCCGCATGAACCCGGAGAGGTGGTGACCCTGACGCCCCGTCTCCGGCGGGTGACGTGCCCGAATCCGAGTTCCTTCACCTTTCATGGCACCAACACCTACCTGCTTGGCCACGGCAAGGTCGGAGTGGTTGACCCAGGTCCGGCGGAAAAGGCGCATACAGACCGCTTGCACGAAATTTTGGCGGAGAACGGAGAGGAAGTGAGCCACATCATAGTGGCGCATACTCACCGGGGCCAGTCGCCGGGCGTGCAGTTGATGCGCGAGTGGACGGACGCTCCGACGTACGGCTACGGCCCGCATGGCGTCGGCGCTCGGCGCAACTGGCCGTTTGCGGGCCCCGAAGGCGGCGACACCTCGTTCGATCCGGACGTTCGCATCGGCGATGGCGATCTCATCGAGGGCGACGGCTGGACACTGGAGGCGGTGTTCACACCGGGCCATATCTCGAACCATCTCTGCTATGCCCTGAAGGAGGACAACGTCCTGCTTACCGGCGACCATGTGATGAGTTGGTCTACCTCTATCGTCTCGCCGCCGGATGGGGATATGGCGCACTACATGGCTAGCCTGCACAAGTTGCTGGAGCGGCCGGAAAACACCTATTATCCCGGCCACGGCGGGCCGATCACGGACCCCAAAGCCTTCGTTGAAAGTTTCATCGAGCACCGTCAGGAGCGTGAGCAGCAGATCCTGGACTGTCTGGCGCAGCACCCCTGCCACATCCCGGAAATGGTGGAGCAGATCTACATCAACACGCCGGAGCATCTACACCGGGCGGCGGGCCGGTCGGTACTGAGCCACCTGCTGCACATGGTCGAAGAAGGACGCGTCACCAGCCCGGACGATCCCCCGGGCCCGGACAGCCTCTACCGTCTACCGTGAGGTCTGCTGAGAACGCGGCTTGATTGGGGCGCGCGCGGAGGCTAGGCACGGAAGCACTCACAACAGAAAATACCGAAAGAGGCGTCCCCATGGCCGACAACCTGATGCTTTATGAGAAGGACGGTCGGATCGTGACGATCACGATCAACCGTCCGGAAATCCGCAACTCGATCTCTGCCGCCGACATGCTCGACGCATTCGAGGAGTGCTTTGACCGGGCGGCGCGCGACCACGAGCTTTCCTGCATCATTCTGACTGGCGCAGGCACGGCGTTTTCTTCCGGCGGCGATGTGAAGCGTTTTTCCGAAAACGCCAAAAACATGCAGGAATTCCCTGCCGGTACCCGCCACTGGTACCGCGAGGGCATCCAGCGAATTCCTCTCTGCCTGGAGAAGGTGGAGATTCCGATCATCGCCGCCGTGAACGGCCATGCCATCGGCGCAGGTTGCGATCTTGCCATGATGTGCGACATCCGGATCGCGTCCGAAAAGGCGCTGATGGGCGAGGTGTTCGTGAACCTCGGCATCATTCCGGGCGATGGCGGCGCTTGGTACCTGCCGCGGATTGTCGGTCGGGCGAAAGCCTTTGAACTGGCCTTTACCGGCGATGTGATCGATGCGGAAGAAGCGCTGAAGATCGGTCTGGTACACAAGGTCGTGCCGCACGACACCCTGATGGAGGAAGCCATGGCGATGGCGAAGAAAATCGCCGGAAAGCCGCCGGAAGCGTTGCGTATGACCAAGCGCCTGCTGCAGGAGAGCGAGGCGCA
>CAYYSC010000361.1:0-3963 GCA_964474065.1 uncultured Rhodospirillales bacterium
CGAAAAACAGGTTCTGGCGGATGTTGCGCATGGTCGCCTGCGCCAGGCTTCGGGCGCGCACGATGCCCATGATATCCCCCTTCACGAGGGTAATCCCGGCGCTTTCCATGGCGACGTCCGCGCCGGTGCCCATCGCGATGCCGACATTGGCCGCGGCGAGCGCCGGCGCATCGTTCACGCCGTCGCCTGCCATGGCGACCTTAAACCCCTGATCGTGGAATTCCTTGACCAGCGACTGCTTGTTCTCCGGGCTGATCTCCGCGCGAACGTCGTCGATCCCCAGTTGTTCGGCGATGGCGCGGGCCGTCTCCCGGCTGTCGCCGGTGGCCATGACCAATCGCAGGCCGGCCTCATGCAAGCGTGCAATCGCTTCCGGGGTTGTTTCCTTGATCTTGTCCGCCACCCCCAGAATGCCGGCGATTTGGCCGTCCACGGCGAGGAACATGGCCGTCTTGCCTTCCTTCTGCAGGTCGGCAGCCCGCTCCTTCAGTTCCTCTCCTCCGGCGTTCGCCTCCTCCATCATGGCGGCATTGCCGAGGGCGACTTCCTTGCCTTGCACCTGACCCCGAACACCCTTGCCGAACACGGCGTCAAAATCATTTGCCTCCAACTGCTCGGTCCCCCGTTCCTCGGCGCCGCCGAGGATGGCTTCCGCCAAGGGGTGTTCCGAGCCGCGCTCCAACGCGGCGGCGATCGCCAACACATGGTCTTCCGTGAAGTCGTCTCCGGCAATCACGTCGGTCAGGCTGGGCCGTCCTTCGGTGAGCGTACCCGTCTTGTCGACGATCAGCAGATCCACGGAAGCGAAGCGCTCCAAGGCCTCCGCATCCCGGATCAACACGCCTTCCTGGGCGCCGCGGCCGGTCGCGGTCATGATCGACATCGGCGTCGCCAATCCGAGTGCACAGGGGCAGGCGATAATCAGCACGCTGACGGCAGCAACCAGGGCGTAAGAAAGCGCAGGCTCCGGACCGACGCTGAACCAAACAATAAAAGCGATGACGGCGATGGCGACCACGGCCGGCACGAAAAAGCCGGCGACCTTGTCCGCCACCCCCTGGATGGGCGCACGGCTGCGCTGCGCCTTCGCCACCATATCGACGATCTGCGAGAGCATGGTGTCCGCGCCGACCTTCTCGGCCTTCATGATGAAGGAGCCGCTTTTGTTCAGGGTGCCGCCGGTGACCGTGTCCCCTTCGGCCTTCTCGACTGGCACAGGCTCTCCGGTCAGCATGCTCTCGTCCACCGAAGAGCGGCCTTCAACCACCGTACCGTCCACCGGCACGTTTTCCCCCGGGCGCACTCGCAGCTTGTCGCCGGACTGCACTTCGTCCAACGGTACATCCTCCTCGCCGCTGTTGGTCATGCGACGCGCGGTCTTGGGAGCGAGGTCAAGCAGGGCACGGATGGCGTCGCCGGTTCGTTCCCGGGCGGATAATTCCATCACCTGCCCGACAAGGACCAAGATGATGATAACCGCGGCAGCCTCGAAATAAATGGGCGCCAAGCCGTGCTGGTCCAACAGCGAACCGGGCAACACGCCCGGCGCCAGGATGCCGAGCAAGCTGAACAGATAAGCCGCCCCCGTGCCGAGTGAGATCAGGGTCCACATATTCGGGCTCAGGGAGACGATGGATGCCCAGCCGCGTTTGAAGAACGGCAATCCCACCCAGAGCACGACCGGTGTCGCCAGCAGCAGTTGCAGCCAGACGTGCAACCGCGGCCCGAGCCATTCCCCGAACGGTATGCCGACATGGATACCCATCTCCAGCACGAATACCGCCAGCGCCAGCGGGGCGCCGATCCAGAGCCGCCTTCGGAAATCCACGAGTTCCGGGCTAGGGCCGGCATCCGCAGAAGGGGTCATCGGCTCCAGCGCCATACCGCATTTCGGACAATCGCCATATTCGTCTCGCACGATTTCCGGATGCATCGGGCAGGTGTAGCGGGTGCCCTCGGGCATCGGCTCCGGCTCCCGGTCGCCGGAAAGCCAGTATTTCGCATCCTCCTCGAAGCGTTTGCGGCAACGCTCGGAGCAGAAATAGTATTGTTCGCCCTCGTGCTCCGCCGTCGGTTTGCCCGCGGAGGGCTCGACCGTCATCCCGCAAACAGGGTCTTTAACCGTTGTCGCTTGGGCACCTTCGGAATGCGCATGCGCGTCAGCCACGGATTATCTCCAGAGTCATCACCGTCTGACAAATGGCGGTTCCAGCTACTGGAGGGTCAAGCTTTTTCACTGTTGGCTGACGCCTCCTGGGCCGCCCTCCGGCCAAGCAACGGCCATAGCGACCACAGACCGAACAAAGGGCCTGGGATCAGGAGTAGGAACAGGTAGCGCGGCTCGGTCGCGCCCACGGCTTCGTTCAGAAGCTGGATGCTCAGGATCGAAATGCCGAAGCCGATGGCGTTGGCGATGGTCAGCGCCGAGCCGACCAGTTGCCGCGGCGCGAACCGCGCATTGAGGGCCGAGAATTGGGGCGAGTCGCCGGCCACGGTAAGTCCCCATAACAACAGGAAAGCGAAGAACACGGGAGGGGACGCCGCGAAAGCCAACGGCGACAGCAGGCAACAAAGACCGGAGGTGAACAACTGGCCGCCCGCCACCCTGGCGCTGCCGAACTTGAGCGACAGCAGTCCGCCCGCCGCGCAACTGAACGCCCCGACCCCGATCACGGCGAAGGCCCAGAGCGAGATATTCAACGAAACCTCATTCGCGGCGGCGTAGTCGGCGAGCAAAGCAGGGGCGAATGCCCAAAACGCATAGAGTTCCCACATATGCCCAAAATAGCCGCAGGCCGATGCCCGGAACTGAGGGGAGCGGAACACTGCGGCCAAAGCCCTGGGGTCAAATCGGGCGCCGGAGGAAAGGTATGGGCCATCCGGCACCAGCAAATACATCAGCAGGCCGCCGGCTGCGGCGATGCCGGAAACTGCCAGCGTCACGCTTTCCCACGGCAAGTCTTGCCCGAGGCCCCGCAACAGGTGAGGCAGCGCCGTGCCGGCGACGAGCGCCCCGACCAGGAAGCCGAGGGCCCGGCCGAGATCGGCCTGATACCACCCGGAAGCGATCTTCATTCCCACCGGATAAATGCCCGCCAGGAAGAAGCCCGTTGCAAACCGTAGCGCCAGCAATTGGCCGAGTTGGCCGTCTACCGCCACTGCCGACGCGTTCGCGAGCGCGCCGAGCAGGGCGCAGCACAGGAAAATCCGGCGTGGCGAGAACCGGTCGGAAAGGGCGCTGATCGCGAATACCAGCGTTCCCGCAATGAAACCGAGCTGCACGGCTGAGGTGATGTCGCCCAGCGCCTCGGCCGGCAGACCCCATCGCCGCTGAAGGTCTGGCAGCACGGCATTGCCCGCGAACCAGAGCGAAATACCGGCAAACTGCGAGACGACGATGGTGGGAAGAATTCGGGAAGGCCGGTCAGCCATGGCTCAGGCCTCCCGCACCTGAATCGCCGTTCGGGTGTTCAACCAAGCCGCTGCAACAGGCCGAGCAGTACCTCGTTGAACGCTTCTGGCCGCTCATACATAGCCCAGTGGCCTGCTTCCGGAATGGTGAGGAAAGGACAACCGGGCTGCACCCGGCGCAGCAATTCCTGCCGCTCGTGGATAAACGGATAGCTGGTCGAGTCGAATTCACCCCAAATTCCCGCAATCGGTGCGGGGCAGAGCGGCAGCACGCGGGCGAGGCTTGCCTCCCGCGCGAAGGTCCGGCTCTTGGTGACGGCGCGGGTCGTGTTCAGCATCTGCATCAACACGGCGACATCGTCGATCTCGTTCCGGTCGCGCAGCATCAGAATGCCGAGATTGTTGCGGGCCAGCGCCTTGAACTCGTCATGGGTCATGTCGCGGCGGAAGCGCGCCATCGGCATACCTTCCGCCCTTGTCAGGCCCATGCCGCCCGCGCCGACCAGGGTGAAGCTCTGCAGCCGCCGGTCCATGTATTGGGCCGTGTGGCCG
>CAYYSC010000362.1:0-3956 GCA_964474065.1 uncultured Rhodospirillales bacterium
AGCGAATTCAGATCCATTGGTGGCATGCGATGTCTGGCGGTTTGGGTGAGGGCGTGAAGGAAATTGTCCGCCGCTTCAACGAAAGCCAGGACAAGTACGAGGTTGTGGAAACTTGGAAGGGCCGGTATCGCCATCTCATGAACCAGACGATCGCGGCGATCCGCGCTGGCGAACACCCGCACTTCTTCCAGAACAATGAGACCGGCGTCATCACCCTGATGCTGTCCGGTGCCATCATCCCGGCTGAAGACCTGCTGGAAGAACACGGGGTCAAGATCGACAAGACTGCCTACCTGGCGCCGGTGACCAATACCTATACAGATCCGAACGGCAAGCTGCTCGGTATGCCTTTCAACAGCTCGACACCGATCCTTTATGTGAACAAAGACCTCTTCGACGCTGCTGGACTGACCGAGCTGCCGGAAACCTACCAGGACATGGAGGCGCAGATCCGCCAGCTTCAGGCCTCCGACGCCACAGTACCGCGGGGCGGCAAGCCTTGCGGCTATGCCTTCTATGCCGGCATGTGGGCCGACCTGGAGAACCCGATGGCGGCGCACCGTCAGTTCTACGCCACCAAGAACAACGGCCTGGATGGCTTGGGCGCCAAACCGGTCTACAATGACCCGAATGGTTTTGCCGTCAACCACATGAAGCTGCTGAAGCGCTGGCTTGACGAGGGCCTTGCCGAATTCGGCGCCGAGTCGCAGACCGATTGGGGCAGCGGCGCGCTGACCAACTTCACCAATGGCAACTGCCTGTTCCATATCCGCTCAACAGCAAGTCACGCGCGCATGGCTGCGGAGATGAAGGCCAATTGGACCGCCGCGCACCTGCCCCACAACGAGGGCGTTGAACCGGCCAACACCACCATCGGCGGTGCGGCGCTCTACGTTCTGAAGGGCCACGAGGAAGAAGAATACGAAGGCGTGGCCGAGTTCTTCAATTCGCTGACTTCGGTCGAGATCCAGAAATTCTGGCATGACGCCACCGGCTATGTGCCGATCACTAAGGCCGCCTACGAGGAACTGAAGGCAGAAGCCTATTACGAGAGAAATCCGACCAAGGAACTGGCGGTGATCCAGCTGCTGCGGGGCGGCGATAACCCGCCGGCCGCTTCCCGCGTGCCGCGGCTCGGCAATTTCGAGAACATCCGCATCGCCCTGGAATCCGAATTGCGCAAGGTCTGGGCCGGCGAGCAGTCGGTGCAGGAGGCGATGGATAACGGCGTCCGCCGCGGCAACGAAATCCTGCGCCGTTTCGAAAAGCAGAACGAGCGGAAGGCGGCCGAGTTCTACCCGATGCTGGTCTCGGAGAACTAGGCGACGGACCTTCCCGATAGCGGGAGCCGGGCCTTTCGGCTCCGCTCCCGCTATCCGGCCGCAGAGCCAGGCCAGCATTGCCGATAGGATCGTCTGCCACGCCATACCGTCATTCGCCCGAAAGAGACCGCCACCTCCGCGCGACGGTCCCGTTCCAGCCCGCTCATCCGAGCAATCATCCAAACAAAGAGTGCCCGCAATGAGACGCGTCACTTTCGATGGCCGCGTATTGCCTTACGTTCTTCTCCTGCCGCAACTGCTGATCCTGGCCTGGTTCTTCTTCTGGCCGGCCGCACAAGCCCTCTATCAGGCCTTCACCTTCGCCGATCCGTTCGGCGGGGCCTCCGAGTGGGTCTGGTTCGAGAATTTCGAGGATATGCTCGGCCAGCCGGAATATCTTCAGGCAGTCTGGGTGACGATCATCTTCAGCGTCTGCACGACGGCGCTCGCGCTCGGCCTTGGCCTGATCTTCGCCCTGTTCGCCGACCGCGTCATCCGGGGCTCCGATGGTTACCGGGTGGCGTTGATCTGGCCCTATGCGGTCGCGCCCGCCATTGCCGGTGCCCTTTGGACCTTCACCATGAACCCCCATTCGGGCGTGGTCGCTTTCGCCATGAAGCACTGGTTCGACTGGGGTTGGAACCCCGAACTCAGCAGCACGCACGCGATGATCCTCGTGGTTTTCGCGGCTGCCTGGAAGCAGGTTGCCTATAATTTCATATTTTTTCTGGCGGGAATGCAGTCGATTCCACGATCCATCATTGAATCCGCGGCTATGGACGGTGCCGGTCCGCTACGCCGGGTCCGCGACATTGTCATTCCGCTGATTTCCCCTACCACATTTTTCCTGATCGTCCTCAACATCGTCTACGCCTTCTTCGACACCTTCGGCATCATTGAGGTCACGACCGGCGGCGGACCAGGGGATGCAACAACCATCCTGGTCTACAAGATCTACCGTGACGGCTTCATCGGTCTCGATCTCTCTGCCTCGGCCGCCCAGTCCATTATCCTCATGCTGGTCGTGATCGCGCTCACCGTCGTGCAGTTCCGGTTCCTGGAACGCCGCGTCCATTACTCTGCCTAGACTGGAGCCAGCGGCCGATGATCGAACGTACCCCAATCCTCAACGCCGTCACCCATGCGTGCCTGGTGCTCGGCATCGTCATCACGGGCTTTCCGATCTACATCGCGCTCGTCGCTTCAACGCTGACGGCGCCGCAGGTGAACGAACTGCCGATGCCCATGTGGTTCGGCGATCAGTTCCTGACCAATCTCGTCGAAACCTGGGGCCGGGCAGACCTAGGTATGCAACTGACCAACTCGCTGATCCAGGCAACCGGGATTACGGTTGGCAAGGTAGCGATCTCGATACTTTCGGCCTTCGCGATCGTCTATTTCAACTTCCGTTTCAAAATGACGGCGTTCTGGATCATTTTCATGTCCCTGATGCTGCCGGTGGAAGTGCGGATCGTGCCCACTTTCGAGGTGGCAGCGAACGCGCTGCAGCCGATCATCTGGGTTGCCGAACTGCTGCGGCTCGACGATCTGGCGAGTTTGATCTCCGGTGAACGCGTGACCTTCGACGTCAAAGTCTCGCTTCTGAATTCCTATGCAGGGCTGATCTTCCCCCTGGTGGCTTCCGCTACCGCAACCTTTTTGTTCCGCCAATTCTTCTTGACCATCCCGAACGAGATGGTGGAAGCCGCCAAGATCGACGGCGCCGGGCCGATGCGGTTTTTGTTCGACATCCTGCTGCCACTCTCCCGAACCAATATTGCCGCGCTTTGCGTGATCCTCTTCATCTTTGGCTGGAACCAGTTCCTGTGGCCGCTCCTGATCACGACGCGGCAGGAATACACCACGGTTGTGATCGGCATTGCCAAGCTAATGCCTCAGCCGGAAAGCGTGCCGGAATGGAATCTGGCCATGGCAGCTGCCCTGATTGCCATGGCACCGCCTGTAATCGTGGTTGTGCTGCTGCAACGCTTGTTTGTGCGAGGCCTTGTCGAAAGCGAGAAGTAGGCTCTGTCATGAAATCTACTTGTCGGCGACATATTCGTGAAACACGCCTGCTGCAAACGGTGCGCCCTGGTTCTCAACCGAGGGAAGACACCGAAAATGCGCATTCTAAGGCTCGCGCTTGCAGCGGCATTCGCTGTCACAGCGCTCACAGGCATCGCCCGGGCGGAAGATCGGCCCGATCTCGTGGTCGCCGTGAACGACCTGCCGGACACGCTGGAGCCGGCGGAGGGTATGGGCAATATCCATGTCCGTATCATCTATTCGATGTTCGACAGCCTGATCCGGCGCAATTTCCTCGCCGACGGCGAAGGCCGCTCTTCCAAGCTCATTCCCGATCTGGCGACCGAATGGGAGAAGGTGGACGACCGGACAATGGAGTTCAAACTGCGTGAGGGCGTGAAGTTCCACAACGGAGACGAACTCACGGCCGACGACGTGGTGTTCACCTACACCAAGGGCCGCATGATCGGAGAAATGCCGGTCGTGGCTACCGGCAAGCGTTTCATGTCCAATATCAGTCACGCGGAAAAGATCGACCGCTACACCGTCCGCGTTGTCTCAAAGACGCCAGACGTCATGATGGACCAACGCATGGCGGGCTATGCCAGC
>CAYYSC010000363.1:0-3953 GCA_964474065.1 uncultured Rhodospirillales bacterium
GAATGGCGTCAGCGCCGGCGCCCGCCGCAGCCATTCTTGCAGGCGGACTGCATCGTTCCGGTTGATCGGTTCGGGCGAGGCTTGCAGCGCCGCCCACAGCGAGCCGTCCCGGCGGTAGGCGAGGCGGAACAGCCGTTCCTCGTCCCAGGCGAAGAGAGGGCCCTTGAGCAGGCTGGCCAGATTGAGGTCGTCCGAGGGCAGCAGCAGGAACTGGCCGAACGCGGTCAGGTCTTCGACCACAAGCTGGCGGGTCAGGGCCATGCGGTCCACGCCGGCGACGGGCACCCCTAGCCGCTTCAACGCAGCCACCAGCGCGCCGCCGAAGCGGCGGCGGCGGCGGACCAGCACCATGATGTCCTGCGGCCGGATCGGCCTGCCAGTGGCGGCCAGCACTTCGCCGCTGTCCACCAGCCCCTTGATCTTGCGCGCGACGATGCGGGCGAGTTGTTCTTCCGCCGTTAGCGAGGATTCGTAGTCGCGCGGAAGCTGCCAGACGTCATCAACATCGTCGTCTTCCGGCTGGGGCATGAGCGGCCAGACCTCTACCCAGGCGGGTGCATCCGCGCGGTGTGGATAATGTTTCACTGCTCCGTCGCCGAGACCGAGGCCGTCCGCGGTTTCGAACACGGCATCCACCAGGCGCAGAACGGGCGGCGCCGAGCGGAAAGAAGTGTTGAGGGGCACGTCCTCCCAGGCTTTTGCTGCCGCCTTGGCCTGGGTGGAAAATTCCTGCCGCCGCTTGCGGAATTCGTGCGGGTCCGCCCCCTGAAAGCTGTAGATGGACTGCTTCGGATCGCCGACCGCGAAGAAGGTCCGGTGGCGCTCATTGACACTTTCGCCCGCGAAAAATTCCTCGATCAGACCGGCAATCACCTGCCATTGCGGGGGGCTTGTGTCCTGGGCTTCGTCGACCAACACGTGGTCGATGCCTTCGTCCAGCTTGTAATGCACCCAGGCGGCGCCCGGATCGACCAGGAGACGGGCCGCCCCCTCGATCAGGTCGTCATAATCCAGTTGGGAGCGGATGCGTTTGGCTTGCTCGTAGCGTGTGAGTAGCTGTTTGGCGACGGTCAACAGCGCCTCCGTATCGGCCAGCGCTTCCGCGCGGGACAGTTCATCCCAAACGTCAACGAGGCGTGCCTGCTCGGTTTGGATCAGTTCGTGCAGGGCAAAGTTCGACTTGAACGGGTTGAATCGCTCCAGCTTGGTCGGCGTTCCGTCTTTGTTGAGCAGGGCGGCGCAAAGTGCCTTGAAGTCCCGATGCCCGGCCGTGTTTTCCAGCCAAGTAGAGAGCGAACCGGCGATCTTTTGGACTGTCGCTGAGCCTTCAAGCATCGGCTGGATAAGTGAACGCAGTCCTGGCCCGTCAAATGCCGCATCCTCGCACGCTGACCGGACCAGGGTTTCCGTCGTGGCTTCCGCCGGGACTTCCAGCGCATGAGCGATGTCGCTCGCCTGCGCCTTCAGGAGCAAGGGGCGGTTCTTGACCAGCTCGCCCATGAGCTTGGCGAAGGTGCTTTCGCTCAGCCTGGCCAGCACCCGCTCCCACGCCTGGGCGAGTGGCGTATCCGGATGGCGGGCAATCTCGAGCACCAAGCCGTCGCGAGCCTGGGCGAGCAAGGTGCGTTGGTCGCGTTCGTCCAGCACGGCGAAATGCGGCGGCACTTTTGCCTCCACCGGAAATCGCTGCAGCACGCCCTGGCAGAAGGCGTGCATGGTATCGATCCGCACGCCGCCCGGCGCCTCCTGTACCCGCGCGAACAGGCGGCGAGCGCGATCCAAGGTCTCGCCATCCGGGGTTCTGCCTCCCAGACTCGCGAGGTCCTCGGCGAGGGCCGGCTCGTCCATGCGTGCCCAGGAGGACAGGCGACCCGCGATGCGATTGGCCATTTCGCCGGCGGCTGCCTTGGTAAAGGTCAGGCAGAGAATGGCATGCGGCCGAGCGCTCTGCAGCAGCAAGGCCAGAACCCGGTCCGTCAGTACTTTCGTCTTGCCGGAGCCGGCGGAGGCGTCAACCCATGCGGAGACCGCCGGATTGGCTGCTATACGTTGTGAGAGATTCGGATCGGGGCGGTTTTCAACCATCGTGATCGCCCTCCCGGTCGATACGGGCAAGGTGGCGGTAGTCGCTGTAGCGGGGAGCAAGCGCCGGACGCGGCTCTGCCAAATAGGGCATGGCGGGGTCGGCAAACTGATCCAGCAGCCGGTGCACTCCCTCCCATGCCGCCGCCGCAGCCTCCTCGACCGTTGCGTTCTTGGCGGTAAGTCTTTTCACCTCGCCGCCATCGCCGCTGCCGCCAACGGCCCAGGCCTCGAGCGCGTTGACGTCCGCGCATTCTCCCTTCTGAAGCAATGCCGCCTCCAACGGCAATTGCGGCGGCCAGCCCTGAGCGATGCGTTTCGCTTCAGGCAGGCTGCCGCTTTTGTAGTCGATGACCAGCAACGTCCCGTCCGCCTGCCGGTCGATCCGGTCCATCTTGGCCGATAGCTCAACCGGTGAGGCCCGAAAGGCCAAGCTTGCGGCGACCTTATGCTCGGTTCGCGATTCCTGGATGGTTTGCCGCCGCTCCCGTTCGGTCTCCACGAACCAGCGTGCCATCTTCAAGAAGCGCGGCCACCAGAAGGCCCGTACGGCCGGGCGCTCGAGATAGGGGCTGAACACGCACCTGCCGATGTCGATTAGCCGTTTCTCCGCATTGTCCGGCCATTCGGGACCGAGGCTCTGGATGAAGCGGTGCAGCGCGTCATGCAGGATGGAGCCGCGCTCGCTCGCATCCGGTTGCTGGTCGACCGGGTCCAACGCCCGGAGCTTCAAAATGGTGCGGGCGTAGTGGCCATATGGGTCCCCGACCCAGCGCTCCACCGCCGTGACCGAAAGGTCGGAGAACCGCGCTTCTACCGGCGGGGCAGGCGCGGGCGGCTCCGGCGGGCGGAGAGTCTCGGGCCGGTCGATGGCTTCTTGCCATTCCAGCAATTCCCGGCCGCCCGCCCGTAGCGGATTCGCCTCGTCTTTGCCGGTCAGGCCAAGGGCCTGCCGCGCCGCCAGTTCCAGACGTGCCAGCCAGCGCGATGGTACGGTCGGCGTGCCGGCGACGCGTTCGGCACGGGTCAGCATGACCTCCGGTGCGGCGATGGCCTGGCAGAAGTCGTGGGCGGCAAGGCCGATGCGCCATTCCGGCAGGGGCAGGCCGAATTTCTTGCGCATCGGCCGGCCCATCCAGGGGTCATGTTCCGGCTCCGGCGGCCACGAGCCTTCGTTGAGGCCACCCAGAATCGCAAGGTCCGGGCACTGCAACCGCGCTTCCAGCGGTCCCAGGATCGCAAGCCGAGGGTGTTTTCCATAGCGGGGGCGCATGGTCTGGCGGGCAGTCAGTTCCTCAAATACCGCCGGGTAGTCGCGGGCAGGGAGGTCCGGGAAATCCGCCGCGGCTGCCATGAGCCCATCGATAGCCTGTGCGGCGGCTTCGCCGGCCTCTTCTGCCCAAAGCCTGTCCGCGCCAGGTGTTTCTTCCGTGGCGGCGAGAGCCTCCGCTGCCTGGACGTGGACGGTGATCCACTCTTCCAGCGACGCGATCCGCTCTTCCTCTTGGGCCAGGGCAGCCAGGGGGGACAGCGCTGTTTCGAGCTTCACCAGGAGCGGTTCGAGATCGGCAGCGGCTTTCTCCGGCACCGCCTGCCGCAGGCCTTCGATGCCGGGGGCGGGACGGATGCCGTGGAGCGTGTGCCGTTCCAGCGTCTCCACCAGCGACCGGTCGACGCCGGTGAGCGGATGCTTGAGCAGGCTTAACAGCGGTACAGGGGCCAGATGCCCGAGGGTCGCTTCGGCCACCAAGCGAAGAAAAACGCCGGGCGGCGTCTCTCCCAGCGGTTCGCCGGCGGAATCGTCGATGGCGACCTGCCATCGCGTCAGCTCGGCTGCCACCCGCTTGGCGAGACCGCGGTCTGCGGTAATC
>CAYYSC010000364.1:0-3920 GCA_964474065.1 uncultured Rhodospirillales bacterium
AACATCACCGGCTTCGCCAACCTTTTGGAATGCTGCCGGCATTGGCGGGTCGAGCACCTCGTCTACGCTTCTTCCAGCTCCGTGTATGGCCTGAACACTAAGGTTCCATTCTCCGTCGGCGACACAGTCGATCATCCGGTCAGTATGTATGCTGCCACCAAGAAGTCGAACGAGCTGATGGCGCACTCCTACAGCCACCTTTTCGGGATCCCGACAACGGGGCTCCGCTTCTTCACGGTTTATGGCCCATGGGGGCGGCCTGACATGGCCCTCTTCCTCTTTACCAAGGCGATTCTGGAAGGGGAACCAATCAAGGTGTTCAATCACGGTCGGATGGAGCGTGATTTCACCTATATCGACGATATCGTCGAAGGCGTGGTCAGGGTGATCGACCGGCCGGCTGAACCAAATCCCCACTGGTCGGGTTTGGCTCCGGACCCGGCGACATCCAGTGCCCCCTACCGCCTGCAGAATATCGGCAACAACAACCCCGTCCAGTTGCTGCGCCTGATCGAGCTGCTGGAGGAAGCCCTGGGCCGTAAGGCGGAAAAAATCATGTTGCCGATCCAGCCCGGCGACGTGCCCCGAACCTTCGCCGACATCGATCCGATGATCGAAGATGTGGGGTTCCAGCCAAATGTTGATATCGAGGAGGGTGTTCGCCGCTTCGTCGCTTGGTATCGGGATTTCAACCGAGCATAACGATCCCGAAGAGAACCGGGATCTTCTCAGCCGTGCACTTGTCAGGCAATGAGCGGCCAGCCAAGAGCGGCGAGGTCAATCCGAATGCCCGCCGCAAGGGTGGGCGCGGCCGATCAAAACCGTTCCAGCAAACGGCGTAGGTACTCCTGCTCCTGCTGCGGACGGTCCGGATCGGCGCTTCGCCGATAGAGTTCGTCCCGAATCTCCCGGGCCCGCTGGATCTCAAATTCCTCCGGAATCTTCGCGCCTTCGGTCGTGGACTGGCCGTTATTGCCCTCTTCCCGGCCCAAAGGATCGCGGCCGGTCCGGTTTTGGCCGGGTCGTCCAAACATCTGCCCCCCAGGGCGTCCCGGTCCCATGCCGACGCCCATTTGTTGGCTGAGTTGATTCGCCATCTGCTGAGCGGCGCTTTCCAAATACTGCAGCGCTTCTCCTTCCGCGCCGAGCGCGCCCTGGCCGTCCCCCTGCTGCAGGCTCTCCCCGGCGCCACGCATGGCTTGCTCTGCGTCCTGGAGCGGCTGCGGGATTTGTCCCATGCCTTCGCCCATCTGCCGCATGAGTTCGCCGAGTTGCCGCCGCAACTCCTCCTGCTTCTGGGCCAGGCCCGGCATGGGTTGACCCTGTTGGCCTTGTTGACCCCTTTGTCCTTGCTGGCTGGGCCGCGTCCCGGGGCTTGGCTGACCATTTCGGTTCTGTTGGGCATTCTGCTGGTTCTGGCGGAACGTCTCGTCCATCAATTCCTGCTGCTGCCGCCGCAGTTCATCCAGCTGGTTCATCATGCGCATCATCTCTGCCGCCTGCTGCTGCTGCTGCGGCGACATGCGCATCGCCTGCATGTTCTCCGTCATCTGCTGTAGTTGGGACAGCAATTGCTGCGCTGCCTCCCGGGCGCCGGTTTCCGACAATTCCTGGATGCGGTCCAGCATTTGTTCCAGGTCTTCGCCGCGGATCATTTCCTGCCCGTCCTCCGGCATGGTGCCTTCAGGCATGGGCTGGGCGCGCTGCGCCATCTCGCGAGCGAATTCGCGCATGGCCTGCCGTAGCCGTTCCACAAGCCTCGCAATTTCCTCGTCCGGCGCATCGCGCGCCAGCGCTTCCTGCAGCGCCCGCTGAGCCGCTCGCAACTCCCGCTCGGCAGCGGGCAGTCCACCCTCTTCGACACGGAGCGCAACGTCCCAGAGCAGATCCCGTACCGCTTCCTGAGTTTGCGTGCGTGCCTCCTCCGGCCGGGAGTCATTCAGACGCAGACGGTTAAAAGCAGTGGAAAGCCCGAGAAAGACAACGACGTCTCCATCGAAAGCGAGTGGACGGGCCGCGATTTCATACAGCCCGCGGGCGACCTTATCGAACGGGGCGCTCTGGTCCAGGCGTTTCCGCTGCTCGATGATTGCCTGAGCCACCGGATGCTCGAATATCCGTTCGGGCAACACCATGGTATGGGCGTTGCTGGCGCTCTGCTGGTCGATGGCATCAACCGCGAACAACCGGATTTGCACTTGGCGACCGGCCCACCGGTGCGGCGTCAAATCCTGAAACAGGGCCCCCTTCGCGACCGGCACCGCACGGTCGCCCAGCAGCACCTGGAGCTTCATTGTTTCGCCCGTCTGAGCGTCACCTGGGCCAATCAGGCGCAGTTCTGCCCAGGCATCGGTGACGCCGTAATCGTCGCTGGCCGTGTAATCAATCCGCGTTGCGCCGCGGTCGGTCGCCGAAGGCGGTTGCGGCAGCTCTGCCATTGGCGGCTTATCTGGCACGACCCGGACGGACCAGGCCGCCAGTTCATTCTCGTCGTCCTGCAGGACGATGGCTTCGGCCTCCTGGATTGGTAGGCGCAGCGTATGCCGACCTTCCGCTTCCGGTTCCAGCGGTCGCTCAACCATGTATTGGCCGGCATCAATCAACAATAGGGGCTGCTCCGCATTATTAACCCGCACCACCAATGTGCTGTTTGCCGGGAAAGCCAGTTCCTCGGCGTCAGGCTGTGCGAACAGGGGAGGGGCGCGGGTGTATTCTGGCGGCTCCACCCAAACGTCCACGACGGGCGGCGCGGCGGGGGCCGCAGCAAAGCTGGGACGGACGCTCTCCCCTAGGTGGTAGAATGCATCATCTCCCACCAAAAACACCGCTGCGATCAACGCCAAGAGTCCGCCGGCACGGAAAGCAAAGCGATCACGCCGCGGAAGGTCACTTTCGGGAGGCTTAGGCTTCAGGGCGGCGAGCCGGGCGGCAAGTTGCCGCTGATGTGCCTGCCAAAGGGCGTTGTCCGTCGCATCGCGCTTCAATGGTTCATCGTCCAACCCTTGAAGAGGACGATGCTCAACGCCGCTATCCTGTTCGAGCCTGCGCGATGCTTCATTCCACGTGGGCACTCGCCAAGCGCGCCGCTTCACCCAAAGAGTCCACAAGAGCCAGGCAGCGGCGGTAGTCAGGACAATGCTATGCAGCCAGGGTCCGAGGACAGGCAGGAGACCGGAGACGCCCAGCGCAAGCAAGGTCAGTACAACAACCTGCAACGGCCAGAGACCGTTCCAGATGCGCTCTATCGACAAACTCACCCAGGCGAGGGCGATGCGAAGCTTGATGGCGTTGCCGTGTCGCTGTTTTGCCAGAGTCCCGTCCTCCGTCAGTCTCGTCCCTTCAGCCAGGGCGGCAGGCTTTGTGCCGCTAGCATTTCTTCATACGTCGGGCGCCGCCGGGCGATCCCCCACTCCTTGCCCTTGACCATAACTTCGGGCGTACGCGGGCGGCCATTATACTCCGAACTCATCACCGCGCTGTAGGCCCCCGCAGCGCCAATCACCAACATGTCATCGGGTTTAAGCGGCGGCAAGGCTCGGGCCGTGGCGAACTGATCCGTGCTTTCGCAGACCGGGCCGACCAGGTCGGCGGGCGTCCACTCGTTCCGCGGCACCGTCTCGCGCAGCGGCTCCACCGGGTGATAAGCCTGATAGAGCGCCGGTCGAATCAGGTCATTCATCGCGGCATCGATGATGACAAAGCGTTTGGTCGCGGTATCCTTTTCGGCGATCACCGTCGTGACCATCACGCCCGCGAGGCCGGCAATGCGTCGACCAGGCTCAAAAACGAAGCCCACGTCAAGGCCGGCAAACACTTCGCGCACCATGGCGGCGTAGTCAGCGACGGTCGGGGGTGCTTCCGCTTCATACGTGATGCCGAGGCCGCCGCCCAAATCGACGCGGGAAAGTGTAATCCCGTCT
>CAYYSC010000365.1:0-3902 GCA_964474065.1 uncultured Rhodospirillales bacterium
AACGTACCGCGAGCAGTGGCCGCGGCTCGACATGCTGTTCAATAATGCCGGCATGGGCGCTCCCGCGATCCCGCTAGAGGACCTGTCGGTCGAGCAATGGCAGTCTGTAGTCAACGTGAACCTGACCGGTGCTTTTCTCTGCACCCAGCAAGCATTCCGGATCATGAAGGCGCAGGACACGCAGGGCGGACGTGTCATCAACAACGGATCGATCAGCGCCCATGCGCCGCGACCGTTCTCCGCCCCCTACACCGCGACGAAGCACGCAATGACGGGCTTGACCAAGTCCACCTCTCTGGACGGCCGGGCCTACAACATCGCCTGTGGTCAGATAGATATCGGCAACGCGGAGACCCCCCTTACCCAGCGGATGAAGCAGGGCGTGCCGCAGGCCAACGGTACCACCATGGTAGAGCCGGTGATGGACGTGCAGCACGTAGCTGGCGCCATCGTTTATATGGCGAACCTGCCGCTCGACGCTAACATCCAATTCATGACGGTGATGGCAACCAAGATGCCTTTCGTCGGCCGGGGATAGAGTACAAAAACGAAAACAGGCCCCGGCTCGAGAGAGACCGGGGCCTGCCGATCCTTTAAAGCTGACCCAACACGTGCTCAGCGCTGGAGACTTCAAACGCGCCCGGCTCTTCGACGTTCAGGTGGGTGATCTTCCCGTCCTCCACGACCATGGCGAAACGCTGGCAGCGCTGGCCAAGGCCGAAGCCGGAGCCATCCATCTCCAGACCCAGCGCCTTGGCGAATTCGCCGTTGCCGTCGGCCAGCATGTCCACCTTGCTGCCGGCGTCGGCGGACTTGCCCCAGGCATCCATGACGAAAGCGTCATTCACGGCGATGCAGGCAATCTGGTCGACACCCTTCGCCTTGATCTGATCGGCCTTCTCAACGAAGCCCGGCAGGTGCTTGGCGGAGCAAGTCGGCGTGAAGGCGCCCGGCACCGCGAACAGCACCGTTTTCTTGCCCGCGAAATACTCGTCGGTGGTGGTTTTTGCCGGGCGGCCATCTTCGCCCATTTTCATGATGGTCGCGCTCGGAACCTTGTCGCCAGGTTTGACGTTGGCCATGTTGCCTCTCCCTCTAGAGTGCGGGGTGGAACCAATGCCGCAGAAATAGGGGAGCGCGGCGGCGGGGGAAAGGGGCTTTCCAAAGAGGCTTTCCATGGGGCAGGCTTCCCTGGTTAGATATGGCCAGGAATGCGCAATATTCGGAGGCTGGAACCATGGCCCTGCAGACTGCAACAGGCACGTCCGCCCACGCTCCCTACCCATTCAGGATCCGCCGGCTGTCCAAGGTCGCCGGGGCGGAGATTACGGGGATGGATCTCTCCCAGCCGATTTCGGCGGAGATGCGCGACGCCACTCTGCGCGCCATGGACGAATTTCACGTGCTCGCCTTCCGCGATCAGGATTTGACCAAGGACCAACAGCACGCTTTCACGCTGAACTTTGGCGAGATTGAAGGGCACGTGGGCCGCCTCGAAAGCGGCGAGAAATACCCGGTCGTCCACACGGTCACCAACCTGGACGAGAAGACCGGCCAGCCGACCGAGACGCCGCACACCCACGGCAATTATTTCTGGCACACTGACAAGAGCTACCATGCCGTGCCCTCGCTTCTCACCATGCTGCACGCGATCGAGGTGCCGCCCGTGGGCGGGGACACCATGTTCGCGAACATGGTGCTCGCCTACGAGGCGCTGCCGGAGGACGAGAAGCGGGCGCTGGAGGGGCTCCGCGCCATTCACTCCTGGGAGGCGAGCCGCAACAACACCGGCAACAAGCCCGCGACGGAGGAGCAGAAGCGCGAGCGACCTCCCGTCAGCCACCCGATCGTGCGCACCCACCCGGACGGGCGCAAATCGCTCTATCTCGGCATCCACATCAGCCATATCGAGGGCATGGACTACGAGGAGGGCCGCGCCTGGCTCGCCGACCTCTTGGAGCGCGCCACGGCCGAGCCCTTCGTCTATCGCCACCGGTGGCAGCCGGGCGACCTGACGCTCTGGGACAACCGCGTGCTCCTGCACCGCGCCGACCGGAATTACGAAATGGCCAAACACCCGAGGGTACTGCACCGGACGGTGGTAAAGGGAACGGTGCCTGTTTGAGCAGACTGAATTGAGCCGGTATTGACCTGACAGTTTGGCTGGTTCCAGTCCTGTTGAATAGCAGGATTGGTGAGGGCAATGTCGTCCTCGGGAGGTTAGGATGTTGTCACGACCACAACACGCCAACCTGACTGACGAACACGGCATCCGCGCCTAAGGGAAAGTAGCACGGCACACGCTGTCTTTGGTCGGCTTGCGCAACAACTCGGCAACGTCTCGAAAGACTGCAGGATGATGGTCTAAAGACACCAGCAGATCGACGAGATCGGCCGTAATTATCAGACCTTTGGGGCGACGGGCTGATCGACCGCCTGCCGGGCAGGAAAAGGCGGCACCCGAACCGCGTGGGCCGGGAGGTGAAGAGGCCGTCCTGGCCGAGTGCTGTTTGCCGACGATACGCCGGTGCAGATGAAGCGCCTCATGCTGGGAAACCGCTCCGGCGCCTTTGCGCCCATATAGGCAAGATAAGCAGCCTCGCCAATTTGTATCGGTTCACTGTCGACGCCAAGACCGAAAAACGAACCGGCTGCTTACCTTGTTATCGGGCATGGATGCATGCCGACGACGATACCGATTGGAGCTATTTTAGCACAGCAGTGCAGCGACTGTGCTAGGATGCGGCGAAATACACACTCGGTGGCTTCGGCAGGCCTGCATTCGGGGTTCGGAGGCGAGAGTTGAGAACGGAAATCGCAACAGGCAGGCCGGCGACGCGCCACGCTGGCAGCATCACGCCGGCTGTGGCTATCGGCGGTACGATGGCTGTATGCTGCATAATGAGCACCGCCGCGGCGCAGGACAGCCTCGAGGGGCGCGTCGGGATCGGACCGGCCGGGAACCCCGACTACGAGGGCTCGGACGAATACCATGTCGTACCATTCCTGGCGATCGACCTGCGGTACAGAGGCTTCGGCGTGAGCTTGGCCAGGTCTGGCGTGCTGATTGACATCTCACCCTCCCGCTTCATCGACGCAGGGCCTGTCGTCAGCTACCGTCCCGAGCGTGATGATGTCGAAGACGGTGCTGTTGATGCTCTGCCTGACGTCGACGACGCCGTGGAGGTCGGTGGCTTCCTTGCCATGAACCTCCCCGGCCCACTCGAGGGGCGCGACGGCTTCACCCTGCGTTTCGCGGGAACGAAGGACGTGAACGACGGCCATGACGGCTACCTGGTGACATCCAGTTTTCGGTACAGTGCGCCGGTAGCCGAGAACTGGAGGCTAACGGGCACGGTTTCGTCGGTGTACGCATCCGACTCCTACATGGACAGCTATTTCTCCGTCTCTCCTTTCGGCGCCGCGGCGAGCGGGCTAAGGACTTTCGAGGCCGACGATGGCTTCAAGGACGTCGGCCTGACGCTCAGTGTGAGCTACAAGGTCTTCGAGCACTGGGGGATCACGGCCGCCGGCCGCTATACGCGGCTGTTGGGCGACGCTGCGGAGAGTCCGGTCGTCGATGATCGGGGCGATCCGGATCAGTTCTTCTTCGGCATCGCCGGTACCTACCTGTTTTGATCAACGGTGGCGCCGGTAAAGCGGCTCACGAACCAGCGGGGTCCAGGGCACGAGTGGGCCGCTGGCCGAGGGGCGCACATGCCTCCTGAAGCCGTTATCGGAACCCTGTGATCCTGTCTCCCTTGAGTGGGCGCCCATGATAGTCTTTCAAGCTGTCGGAGGATGGCCCGGTGGAGAGCAGGAAGCGCCCGTATTTTCCGGCAACCTTCAGACGGCAGGCTGTCGAGCAAATGAGGACGAGCGGCCTCTCAGTGCGAGAGGAA
>CAYYSC010000366.1:0-3887 GCA_964474065.1 uncultured Rhodospirillales bacterium
GGTCCCCAGACCTGCCCCCTGTCGAGCGCGGCGTCCGCCTCATCCGCGGTCTGGCGCGCGCCCTCCACGTCCTTCCAGATGACCGCATTCAGCGCGCCGTTGTGCTTCTCCACGCGGGTAAGGAAATGCTCCAGCACTTCGCGTGCGCTCAACTTGCGGCGAATGATTTGGGAGGCAATGGCGGTGGCTGACTCGTAGTGCAATGGCGTCGTCATTCTAGGGTCCCATGGGGCGCGGTTTGAGATTGGGCAGCAGGATGCCAGCGACTGGCCCCTTTGCCAATTGCCCGCCTTGCCGGAGTTAACGCGGGCTGCAACACTCTCAGCCTACCGCCAACCCGGCCTCAGTTCTTGGAGAACCCGCGTCATGACTCCCCGTCCGCCAGGCCCTGAAATTCACACCTTCACCGCTATTGCCCGCTGCCCGGAAACCGGCAAGCTCGGCATCGCCACTGCCACGCGTTCACTAGCGGTCGGCGCCCGCGTGCCCCACGTGCGCTCGCGGCTGGGCGCCGTTGCAATCATGGCCATTGCCGATCCCCGGCTCGGTCGTACCGCCATGGAGTTCCTGGAAACGGGCTACAAGGCGCCGGCGGTGATCGAAGCGCTGGTTGCCGCCGACCCGCAGCATGAATACCGTCAGTTGGGCGTTATCGACGCCGACGGCTTTGCTGCCGCCCGCACCGGCAGGAACAATCGGGACTGGGCGGGTCACCACGTTCGCGACAACTTCATCGCTCTCGGCAACGTGCTGGTTGGCGAGCATGTACTCGACGCCATTGAAGACGGCTTCAACACTCGGCCGGGTGCACCGTTCGAGGAGCGGCTAATGCTGGCGCTCGAAGCCGGCCAGGATGCTGGCGGCCAGCATGGGGGCCAGAATTCGGCTGCACTTTTGGTCTATGACGAAAAGCCCTTCGCGCGCGTGGACCTGCGTGTGGACCATCATGACGAGCCGGTCGCCGAACTCCGCCGCGTTTTCGAGGTATTCAAACCGGCCATGGATTATTATTCGCTGCGGCAGGTTAAAGCGGACGTACCGCCGCTGCACGAGATGGTGCCTGATCAGGGCTACTAGCTGTCGTCCCTGCCGTCATGCGCGATCTGCAAGGCAAATGTTCGCTGTCCCCTAGTTGTTGGAATGTGCGCCGATGGCTAGGGCTACGCAATTAATCCCCAGGTGAAAGGACCACTTCCATGTTGAAATTTTATTACAATACCGGCCCTAACCCGATGAAGGTGGCCCTTTTCCTGGAAGAGACCGGCCTCGAGTACGAGCCGGTGCCAGTCGACAGCCGGAAGGGCGATCAGCACAAGCCGGAATACAAAGCGCTGAACCCGAATGCAAAGGCGCCAACGCTGGTCGACGGCGAGACGGTAGTGTTCGATTCGAATGCCATCCTGCTCTATCTCGGCCGCAAGACCGGCCAGTTCATGCCGCCCGCGAATGAGCAAGCCGAAGGAGAGATGCTGTCGTGGCTAATGTTCGTGGCAACCGGGATTGGCCCCTATTCCGGGCAGAGCGTTCATTTCCGCCACCACGCGCCGGAAGAACTCTCCTATCCAATCAAGCGCTACGTATATGAAGCACGGCGGCATTATAAGATTTTGGACGACCGGCTTGCGAACCAGCCTTACATGCTGGGCAGCGGGTATTCGATCGTCGATATGGCAGTCTGGGGTTGGGCGCGGCTAATTCCGTTTGTCCTGGGCCCGGAAGTTCCGGAGCAAATGCCCAATCTGAAGCGGCTGGTAGACGAAATCAGCGCTCGCCCGGCCGGTCAAAGGGCGGAGGCGATCAAAGAGCGCTTCGGCTTTAAGACAGAAATGGACGAAGAAGCCCGGCGCAACATGTTCCCCTCGGCTTTCGCTGGCCAATAGGGGCAACGCAAGGCTGGCGCGGCTCCTCAGGCCGCGTCAACCGCATGTTTCTCCAGGTCGCGCATCGGGATGATGGCCAACGTCTCGATGTGCGTCGCATGGAGATAGACTCGCGGCGCAACGCCGGCGTCGAACGCTTCCTTCCACCGGCCGGCACACACGCACCATCGGTCCCCGGCCTTAAGGCCGGGGAACCCAAACTCCGGGCGCGGTGTCGCAAGGTCATTCCCCCGTTTTTTGGAAAACTCGAGAAAGTCCTTCGTGACCTTCACGCAGACCGTGTGGATGCCCAGGTCCTCCGGACCGGTATTGCAGCACGCATCCCGGTAGAAGCCTGTCAGCGGGTCCACCCCGCACGGCTCCAGCTTTTTCCCAAAAACATTCACTGACTCATCCATCAGCGCATCTCTCCTAGTCTCGACTGCTTGTCGCAATCTGAAGCCTTTTTACTGCGTAACAATATCAAAAGAAAAGGGCTGCTGCTTTTTGGGCAGGGGCCGTTCTGGCGCAAAATCCACAACGCTGACTTGTGTATGCAAGAAATGCATCAGGAGGTATCGATGGTTCGGATCAAGGATTTGACACATAGCCTACTTGCGTTTGTTTTTTGCTTTTTTATGGCTTTGCCGCAATCGAACGCGGAGAATGGTCGGGAGCATTTGTCGCAACTTGTCTCAGGAAGTATGGTTTTGATGCTTCGCCATGCTTATGCGCCCGGCACAAGCGATCCTCCAGACTTTCGGCTCGACGACTGCACTACTCAACGCAATCTTAACGACGAGGGGCGGGCTCAAGCACGACGTCTTGGCGCCTACCTCCGCCAAGCCGGCATTCGCGAAGCCGATGTCTATTCCAGTCAGTGGTGCCGCTGCCTGGAAACCGCGGCCCTTTTGGATTTGGGAGAGGTCCGGGAATTGCCAGCGTTAAACTCCTTCTACGATCGGCCTGCGGACCGGAAGGCCCGGGTTTCGGCAACCCGCGCCTTTCTTGCGTCGCTTGGAGAAAGAACGAACCGCCCGGTCGTGCTCGTAACGCACTTCGTCACGATCAGCGCCATTGCCGGAACCAGCGTACGTTCTGGGGCTGGCATCCTCTTGGATCTAAACGGGACCGCGGATCCAGTGCTTGTGCGGCGGTTCGTGATCGAGTGAACTCCCACTGTCCGGGTCATTTAAGATTGGAAAATCAATGCGTATTGCCGATATCGAAGCCGCCATCCGGTCGGCATTTCCCTGCGAGCGAATTTTGGTCGTGGACGAATCTCACCTGCATCGCGGCCATGCTGGGGCGCGCCCATATGGCCAAAGCCATTACCGAGTTATGGTGATCAGCAATGCGTTCGACGGGAAATCGCGCGTGGATCGCCAACGCCTGGTGCACGCTGCTCTTGGCGAGCGCATGGAGGAAGCGATCCATGCGCTCAGCCTTAATCTTAGAACACCGGAACAGGCCGGCCTTATCGATAAAAGATAACAGCCGTCACTCCGGCTCCTTGGCGACGGCAACCATGGCCGCACGCAGCAACCGATCATGCATCAGATAGCCTGTTTGCAGAACCTGGGCGATATGGCCGGGTTTGATGTCGTTAGCCGGCATTTCAACGACAGCCTGATGGACATTGTGGTCGAACGGTTCTCCCGCCATACCCACCGGACGCACATGATGCCGCTCAAACACACCGATGAGTTCTTTCTCCACCATGGTGATGCCTTCAACCAAGCCCTGGACACTCGGGTTCTCTTCGGGGGATGGCGCTACTTCCAGGGCACGCCGCAGGTTGTCGGCCACATCCAGCAGATCGCGCGCTAGCGGCACACTGCCATACTTGTTCGCCTCTTCGCGCTCCCGCTGGGCGCGCCGGCGAACGTTTTCCACCTCTGCCATCGCACGAAGTTGCTGATCCTTCGCGTCCGCCAACTCGGCCTCCAGCGCCGCAATCCGCGCGTCGCGCGGGTCCAATGCCTCGCCTCCAGCCTCTGCGTTTTCTGCGGTTTGCTGCTCTCTGTC
>CAYYSC010000367.1:0-3881 GCA_964474065.1 uncultured Rhodospirillales bacterium
CGGTTGGCAGTTTCGAGGCTGGCCAGGTCGAAGTGCTCGTCCGCGCCGACGCGAACGTAACCGACCCTGACCGGATCAAGAAGTTGATGCTGCGGGAGGGCGTTCGATTGGGCGACCTTGCCCAGGTGTATTTCGGCGTTGCGACGCCGAACAGTATCTCCCGCGTCGATGGCAGACAGGTGGTCACCCTGGGCATTATCCGACAGGCGCAGTCCAATACCGTCGGCATTTCCGACGAGGTCCAAGAGACGCTGTCCCAACTGGAAAAGCGGTTTCCCGATTTGCGCTTCCAGATCACTCGGGATGATGCCGTTTTCGTCCGCGGCGCGATCAAAGAAGTGGTGCTGACCCTTGGCGTGGCCCTGACAATTGTCGTCGGCGTTATATGGTTGTTCTTCGGACGCTTCGCCGTGACGCTGGTGCCGGCAGTGGCCATTCCCGTGGCGTTGACGGGATCGCTGGCAACCATCTGGCTGCTCGGCTTTTCCGTCAACCTGATCACCCTGCTGGCGCTGGTGCTGGCAACCGGCTTGGTGGTCGACGACGCCATCGTCGTGACTGAAAACATCCAACGGCGTCGGGCCGAAGGAATCGGGCGAAAGGCGGCGTCGGTGATCGGCACCCGCCAGGTGTTTTTTGCGGTGATTGCCACCACGGTGACCTTGATCGCTGTGTTCGTGCCGATCTCGTTTTTGCCTGGCCAGGCAGGGCGGCTGTTCACCGAATTCGGCTTCGTGCTGGCGATTACGGTCTCGATATCATCATTTGTGGCCCTGTCGCTTTGCCCGATGATGGCCTCGCAGCTTCACTCGCTCGGGGGCGAGAGCGGCAATGCCGCAAGCCGGCTCGGCCGCGTACTCTCGCGGCTTTACGCTTGGATGCTGCGGCTGGTATTGAGAGCCCCGTTGGTCGCCCTGGTGGTCGCCGGGATCGCCGCAGGCAGCACGGCGTTGATCTACGGAAATTTGGGCCAAGAAATCGTCCCGCCGGAAGATCGGGGAACGGTCACGATTCGAATGCAGGGTCCGGACGGAACCGGCCTCGCTTATACCGACCGGCAGGTGGAGGCCGCCGAGGCCATGCTACAACCCTGGATCGATCGCGGCCTGATCGAGGCTTACTACTCGATTTCCGGGCGTTGGGACCTTAACCGCGGTGAGGTCGGCGGGCTCCTCGTCCCCTGGGAAGAACGAACGGTGAGCCAAGCGGAGATTGAGGCCGATCTGAAGCCGCAAATCCAGAATCTTGCAGGCGCAAAAGCCTATTTCTCCGGCGGAAACAGCCTCAATCTCTGGGGCAGTGCCGACGGCGGTATCTCTTTTGCCATTACCGGCACGAATTATCCCGACATCGCGGCAGAAGCCGACGATTTTGCCGCCCGCCTGGAAGAAATGCCTGGGTTTTCCTGGGCCAGCGTCTATTACCAGGCGACGCAACCACAACTTTCCATTGAAATTGACCGTGCGCGCGCGGCCGATCTTGGTGTTGCCATGGACGATCTGTCAGGAACGCTGCAGGCACTGATCGATGAATACCGCATCGGAGAGATCACCATCGACGACGAGGCCGTGCCGGTCTTCCTGCAATCGACGGCTGGCGCGGTGCGCGATCCCGCGGATTTGCTCAATCTCTCGGTGCGTGCGGAAACCGGGAAACTGATTCCCCTCTCTCAGTTGGTGTCTTTCAGAGAAGAAGGCGTAGCTGCGGAATTGGACCGGCACGGCCAACGCCGGGCAATCGAGCTGAATGCGAGCCTGGCACCAGAGCTCACCATCGCGACCGCCGCCGAGCGGGTCAGGGCGCTGGCGCAGGAAACCCTGCCCGAGGGCTTCAGCGTGTTAATGCTGGGAGATGCGGCGGCTGTCGAAGAAAACAATGCCGCCGTCATGGCAACCTATATCGTCGCACTGATCATCGTTTTCTTGGTGCTGGCCGCCCAGTTCGAGAGCATTACCAGCGCCCTGGTCGTGATGATTACGGTTCCGTTCGGCGTGTGCGCTGCCATCTATGCCTTGTGGCTGACCGGGACCACCATCAACGTCTTCAGCCAGATCGGCGTTCTGATGCTGATCGGCATCATGGCAAAGAACGGCATCCTGCTGGTGGAATTCGCGGATCAGTTGAGAGACCGCGGCGTCAGTGCCTGGGAAGCCGACGGAGCGGCCGCAGCTGCCCGCCTGCGGCCGATTGCGATGACACTCGCCTCCACAGTGCTGGCGGGGCTGCCACTGATCCTCGGCGGTGGGCCGGGCGCCGAAGCCCGGGCGTCCATCGGCTGGGTGATCTTCGGCGGGTTGGGCTTGGCCGCCGTATTCACGCTGTTCCTGACGCCAGCCGCCTATGCGTTGGTTGCCGGCCTGTCCCGGCCGCGGGCAGCAGCAGAGGCGGAACTGGCCAGACAATTGGCTGCCACGGCTGCCGCGCCGCCGCCCGCGAACGATACGCCACGCGAACCGCCCAGGGTGACGCTGGCTCACCCCAAACGATAAACCCTGGCCGCGGTGTCGTGATAAAGGCTCGCCTTTTCGGCAGCCGAATAATTTGCCGTCAGCCGTTTGAAGGAGTTCCATAGGACGGTGTAGCTGCACGCAATCTTATCAACCGGAAAGTTCGACTCGAACATGCAGCGGTCGACGCCGAACACGTCGATGGTATGCTCGTAGTAGCGGCGGGTCCGCTCCATCAGTTCCTCACTGGTCGGCGGCCGCGTGTTCAAATGCCAGTTGAAGCCGTTGACCTCCATCACCAGCCCGCCGAGCTTTGCAACCACGTTCGGGCATTCCGCCAGCGCCCTGATATTGGCCTGCCAAGTTTCGAACACCTGATCCTCCTTGCCGGCATAGGGGCTGATGCCGATGGGGCCACCGAAATGGTCCAGGATAATCGTTGTGTCCGGGAATGCCCGGGCAAGATCCGTCAGTTCCGGAATCTGGGGATGGTAGCACCAAGCCTCGAAGGTGAGGCCGCGCGGCGCCAAATGCTGGAACCCGGCACGGAAAGTGGCGTCCAGATACATCTGCGGCGGCGGGTTGGTCCGGTGGCCAGGAACATCCGGGCTCGGGTCCCAGGTAGCGCCGACACGCACGCCGCGGAAGCGGCCATTTCCGGCGGCGATCTGCGCGTCCAGCGCCTCGGCGGAGGGTTTGTCTCCTTGCCGCAACGGCGCCGTTCCGACAATTCCCGCCGCGATCCGGCTCGGGCCGTAGAGCCCTGACGCGCTCATCGCGGCAATCCCGTTGACGAATTCGGTCTCGCCGACACAGCGCAAATGCTCGGGGCCGTCCGCTCGGAACATGGCTCCGCACTCAATAAACACGGTGGCAATGATGTTATGGCCGCAGGAGAGATCCTCCAGCATTTCGTCCAGGAGATAGCGGGGTTCGACATAATGGCCGCCCCGCTGATCCCACAAATGATGATGGGGATCGATGATCGGCAGCTCTGGCTCTAGGGTTTCTTCCTGCGCCTGATCGAGCCATTCCTGGTTCGTTGCCATGGTTGTTCTTTCCAGCGGTCGTTCTCACAATACCGGCATCTTGTTCATCGGAAGGGCATCGCGCCATCTTTTGTTGCTGCTGATCGCATCAAAGTGGCGAAGCCGAACGAAAGCACCGAAGTTGAACGGCGCTATCTGCGTGCCGGCACGTTAGACCTTGCCAAGACTGGAGAGTTCGAAACACAGACCGAGGATGATCCCGAAAACCCCCTGCGCGACGAGCACGGTTACCGGGGTCCGGTAACCGTAATTGAGACCGATAAACCCGGGGGGCTCGAGCCGCTGCGTGCGGGTTGGGCCATCGTATTCGCTTGCCATGCGGGGGTGCAGGTACGGGATCAGCGGCAGGATGACGACAAGCAAAACCAAGCCATGAATCACCCCC
>CAYYSC010000368.1:0-3876 GCA_964474065.1 uncultured Rhodospirillales bacterium
TCCTTTGAGCGATGGCGGTCTGATGCAGCAGGCAGGGCCACAAGAAAACGGTGATGCAGCGCATGCTGGGCGACGAGGTGACGAAGCATTCCGACTACGAGCATGGCGCCGCAGGGGGGCGCCGGTACAGACCAACCGCCGCAACGGCGCGAGCCGCAAGACGGGGAAGGGGGAGGCGACGCCTTTTCAATCGACGACCCGCGTGACCGATCCGGTAGGAGCGCGGCGGCAGGCCGGGGTTTGTCGTCACCGCGCTGCTTGGCAGCGACGTGGATGACCGGACACTCTCGATGCTCTATGACCGTCTTTACTGCGCTGGCGGCGATATGGACAAGCGCATAAAGGACCCAGTTCAACCGGTTCGGCGACCGGATCAGTTGCACGACCATCAAAGCCAACCAGCGGCGTCTATGGTTCGCCATCTCCTTGCGGTGCGGGCCGGGCTTGTCTACTCATAAACTGCGCTGTCGCTGCCGACAGTTCCATGGCCGCTGCGGGCGTGGTGGAATGGTAGACACAGCAGACTTAAAATCTGCTTCGCGTATGCGAGTGCCGGTTCGAGTCCGGCCGCCCGCACCATAAAATCTACAGGCACCGTCGGCAGGCCGAGCGAGCATGCAGGACTACAGGGGCAACACGGCCGAACTCACGGTTATCATCGTGAGTTACAACACCCGAAGCCTGACATTGAAATGCCTGGAAACGCTTTACGCAAACACGCGTCGCGTGGCTTTTCGCACCGTCGTGCTGGACAATGGCTCGGAAGACGGCTCTGCCGATGCGGTCGCGGCGGCCTTTCCCGAGGTCGAGCTCATTCGCTCACCTGAAAATCTCGGTTTCGCCCGGGCGAATAATCTTGCCGCCGCGGCAGCAAGCAGCGAATGGCTGCTGTTGCTCAACCCCGACACGGAAGTCTATGCAGGCGCAGTGGATCGCCTGCTGGATTTCGCGAAGGCCAATCCAGCCGCGGGAATTACCGGGGGGCGCACGGTATTTCCCGATGGATCCCTGAATATTGCGTCCTGTTGGAACCGGATTACACCCTGGTCGGCAGTCTGCAGTGCAGCCGGACTCTCCCGGCTATTTTCACGTTCGACCATCTTCAATCCAGAAGGAATTGGCAGCTGGAAACGGGACACCGTCCGGGAGGTGGATATCATCGTCGGCTGTTTGCTGATGATCCGGCGGGAGCTGTGGGAGCGGCTCGCCGGGTTCGATCCCAAATATTTTATGTACGGAGAAGAAGCCGATCTCTGTCTTCGCGCGCAGGCCTTGGGCTACAGGCCGATGATCACGCCGGATGCCGAGATCGTGCACCTGGTCGGCGCCTCTTCCTCCGAGAAGGAGGCATCCAAGTATTGCATGATTGCCAAGGGGCGGATGACCCTGATCCGGGATCATTGGAGCAAGCCCCTGATTCCCTTCGGAAGGGCGATGATGTGGCTGTGGGCAGGGGGGCGCGTATTCATCCTGACCGTTTGGTTTCGTTTGACCGGCAAGAACCGCTTTGAAACGGAAAAATGGCGGGCAATTTGGCAAGAGCGTCAAAATTGGCTCGCCGGATATTGAGTGCCGCGCCTTATTGAATTTCCCGGTGCGTACAAATACCGGCAGTCGCCGCAATGTTCCTTTGTCCGCTTGATGAAGTGATTCGCCCTCTATGGTTCCCTGATCCGCCGGCAAAAGGGACTGATGGTTACAGGTCATACATCTTTACAACCGAGTTTAGATGAGGCATCCTGGTGCGGAACTTAGCCAATTTTTTGTAATGGACGCAGGGGCATCCCATTCCGGCGCAGCGGGATAGCAGTGGTTCAGGGGCAACCAAGACCCATGAAGGGCAGGACCTGAAACAAGCTGCCGGTCGCGGGCGCCCGGCGCCAACCTGTCGGGGAGCAACAGGGAGAGCGTGACATGGAAGCCGGGAACCTAACTAGCCGCCGCCGGGAAGCAAGACCTGCGCGGAAAATTGAAATGCACGCTTCTGCAGCGGCGCCACTGAACAGGCCCCGGTTACGGGTCCTGATCGTCGATCTCAACAACTTCACCTCGTTCCCGACATTGGCGGTCGGGATTCTGGTAGCCGGGCTGCGAGGCGCCGGCCACGATGTGCAGGTGATCTGTCCACTAGCTTATGGCGTGCCCGCCTCCTTCCGGGAGGGGAAGGAGAACCCGGTCGATGCCGTGAAGCGGCGCATTCACCTTTCTACGTCGCCGTCTTTTCGCAAGGTCCGGGATTTCGCGCGGGATACCCGGCAATGGTGGATCAACCGCCCGCATCCGAGGGTCCTGCGTGAGACGGCGCGAGCCTTGGACGACGGCCCCGACATCGTTCTGCTGTCGGCTTATCTTCAGCATTACCCGACCGTTGCGGAGATCGGGAAGCTTGCAGCCGGTCGCAATATCCCGTTGCTGTTGGGTGGGCCGATGTTCAATGTGACCGCGGTTTCCGAGCAGTGGCGCCAAGTGCCAGGCTTGGCCGCCATTGTGGGCGGAGAAGCGGACTTGATCGTGTCCGAACTGGTGGAAGCGGTTTGCGGCGGCGAGGACCTGCTCCGCTTCAATGGCGTGCTGCTGCCAACGGGCGATGCGTCGCCGCCAGCGCCGCCGTTGCGCCGCCTGGATAAGGTGCCGGTCGCGGACTTCACCGACTTCCCCTGGGACCGCTATCCCTTTCGCGTCGTCCCGGTGATGACGGGGCGCGGCTGCCAATGGGCGAAGTGCGTATTCTGCAGCGACGTGATCACCGCCAACGGGCGCACTTTCCGCACGCGCAGCGCCGAGTCGGTCCTGACCGAAATGCGCGAGCAGGCGCGGCGGCATCAGACAACGAATTTCCTGTTTATCGACATCAAGCTCAACTCCAATCCAAACATGTTGCGGGCCTTGTCGGACGGGGCTCAGCGTTACGTGCCGGGAGCCGAGTGGATCGGGACCGTCCATGTGGACATGCGGGCTGACAACGGTCTTTCGCGTCGGGAGTTGAAGGCGGCCGTAGCAGGCGGTATGCGTCGCGTCAGCTTCGGCTTGGAGACCGGCAGCCAGAAACTTCTGGATGCGATGGACAAAGGCAGCACCGTCGAAAAGAACAGCGAGTTCATCCGTCACGCCTACGAAGCCGGCCTGAGCGTCCGCTGTACCATGTTCAAGGGTTTCCCCGGGGAAACGGCGGAGGACCTGATGCAGACGGCGGAATTCCTGGAAGAGCATGCGCCTTATTTGGATCGCGTGCGTTTCAATGAATTCAACATCATCGACGACACGCCAATCTATGAAGCCATGCGGGCCCGTGCGCCCGAATACGAAAATATTAAGCTGACCTATCTCAACCATCGCCATGCGCGGGCCAAATACATCAACAAGGAGACCGAGGGATTGACCTACCGGCGGGCGAAGGCGCGTGCGTTGCGGGCGGTCGCTGCCATCAATCGCAAGGAGGTCAGGCGGGCCGCCCGCGCCTTCGATGGAATGATGTGAGCGCATGGAGTTCGATACACGGGCGCGCTCCTCGCCGCTGCACCGTCGGCTTCGGCGCCTCGGTTACTTTGAACGGCTCGAGGAAGCCGAGGATTTCATCAATCGCTTCCATACCGAGAACGCTCTTTCGGAAACGGCTCGTCGCTCCCGCATTGCCGAGATCAGACGCAGCTTTCGCAAGACCGGCACTTATGAACATACCCCCGAAGAATTGGCGTTCGGCGCCCGCGTGGCATGGCGACATCATTCGCGTTGCATCGGCCGTCTGTTCTGGCCCTCGCTTGAGGTGGTGGACTGCCGGCATGTCACCGATCCGGACGAAATGGCCGCCTGGATCTTTTCTCATCTGGGAAGTGCGCTTCGGGACGGCCGGATTCGTTCGATGATTACGGTGTTCGC
>CAYYSC010000369.1:0-3875 GCA_964474065.1 uncultured Rhodospirillales bacterium
GCCGAGCCGGCCCGGCTCCCGGTGCGCCACGCGGGTGTGGGCGGGGGAGCTCGGCAGGGTCATGTGGTACTCTGCCCCGCGATAGGCAACTTCCACGGCGAAGCTCTGCTGTTCCCAGATCAATTCCACCGTCTCGTCAATCTGCTCGTTCAGGCGCCAGCCATAGGTGCTGTTCCAGGGCGAGTGGGGGTCTCTGGTGTGCGCTGCCCGCCCTGCCGCTTCCGCCCGCCGTGCGTCGAGCACGGCAAGTACTGCCGCCGCCACAATCTCATCGCTGGGAGGGGGCAGCGTGACTTGCAGCTCGGTGGTATGCTCCTCGATGAAGTGGGTGTGCACGTCGCCATCCGCGAAAGCCGGATGCCGCGCGACCGCGTGCAGAAAGGCACGGTTGGTGGTGACGCCCGCGATCTGGGTATCGGCCAGGGCGGAGCGGAGCCGCGCCACCGCCTGCGCCCGGTTCTCGCCGCGGACGATCAGCTTCGCGATCATGGGATCGTAGTGGGGCGAGACCTCGTCGCCCTCGGTCACGCCGGTATCGATGCGGACGAAAGGGTCATTTTCCGGGAACTTCAGCACTTCGAGCTTGCCGGTCTGCGGCAGGAAGCCCCGCGCCGGGTCTTCCGCGTACAGTCGAACTTCGATGGCATGACCATGCAGGCGGATGTCGTCCCGCGACAGCGGCAAGGGCTCGCCCGCGGCGACGCGAAGCTGCCATTCCACCAGATCGGTGCCGGTGATCAGCTCCGTCACCGGATGCTCTACCTGCAGTCTGGTGTTCATCTCGATGAAGTAGAACCGCTCGTCCTGATCCATCAGGAACTCGCATGTTCCCGCGCCCACATAGCTAATGGCTTCCGCCGCCTGTACCGCGGCTTGGCCGATGGCGGCGCTGGTTCCCGAAGAGATGCCGGGGGCGGGGGCTTCTTCCACCACCTTCTGGTGACGGCGCTGGATCGAGCAATCGCGCTCGAATAGATGCACGACCTGCCCATGCTGGTCGGCAAACACCTGCACCTCCACGTGGCGGGGGCGCTGCAGGTATTTCTCCAGCAGCACCGAACTGTCGCCGAACGCGCCTAGCGCCTCCCGCTGGGCGGTCTCCAACTGCTTGGTGAAATCGTCGGCGCGCTCCACGATGCGCATACCGCGGCCGCCGCCGCCCGCAACGGCCTTGATCAGGACCGGAAAGCCAATCTCCTCCGCTTTGGACAGCAGAAAGTCCGGATCCTGGTTATCGCCGTGATAGCCGGGCACCATCGGCACGCCCGCGGGCTCCAGCAACGCTTTGGCGCCGCTTTTCGAGCCCATCGCCTCGATGGCGCGGGGCGGTGGGCCGACCCAGATGAGCCCTGCCTCGATCACCGCCTCAGCGAACTTGGCGTTCTCCGAGAGGAAGCCGTAGCCGGGGTGCACCGCTTCGGCGCCCGTTCGCTCCGCCGCGGCCACAATAGCCGGAATGTTGAGGTAGCTCTCGCGCACGCCGGGCGGTCCGATGCAAACAGCCTCGTCGCAGAGTTGCACGTGCAGCGCGTCGCGGTCGGCTTCGGAATAGACAGCTATGGTGCGGATGCCCAGCCGGTGGGCAGTGCGCGCGATCCGGCAGGCGATCTCGCCCCGATTGGCGATAAGGAGGGTTCGGAACATCAGCTTTTCCCTCCTCACATCCGGAACACGCCGAAGTCGGTCTTTTCGACTGGGGCGTTTAAGGCAGCGCTCAAGGACAGGCCCAACACCATGCGTGTTTCCGCCGGGTCGATGATGCCGTCGTCCCAGAGCCTCGCAGAGGCATAGTAGGGGTGGCCCTGGTGCTCGTACTGCTCGCGAACGGGCTGCATGAAGGCCTCGCGCTCTTCCGGGGCCCATTCCTTGCCCGCGCGCTTCAGCGCGTCGTCCCGCACGGTGGCCAGCACGTTCGCCGCCTGCTCGCCGCCCATCACGGAAATCCGCGCGTTCGGCCACATCCAGAGGAAGCGGGGCGAGTAGGCCCGCCCGCACATGGCGTAGTTGCCGGCGCCGAACGAGCCGCCGATGATCACCGTCAGCTTCGGCACGCGCGCATTGGCCACCGCCATCACCATCTTGGCGCCGTCCTTGGCGATGCCGCCCGCCTCGTACTTCCGGCCGACCATGAAGCCGGTGATGTTCTGCAGGAAGACCAGCGGGATGCCGCGCTGGGCGCACAGTTCGATAAAATGCGCGCCCTTCTGCGCACTCTCGCTGAACAGAATTCCGTTGTTGGCGAGGATGCCGACCGGGTAGCCGAACAATCGGGCAAAGCCGCAGACAAGTGTCGGTCCGAACAGTTGCTTGAATTCATCCAGTTCGGAGCCGTCGACGATGCGGGCAATCACTTCCCGCATGTCGTAGGGGTGCTTGGCGTCCGACGGCACGACGCCATATAACTCCTCGGGCTCATACAGCGGCGCCCGCGGCGGTTCGATGGACACGCCGGGCGCCTTCTGCCGGTTCAGGTTCGCCACGATCTGGCGGACGATGGCGAGGGCGTGGGCGTCGTTCAGGGCGTAGTGGTCGGTAACGCCGGAGATGCGGCTGTGCACATCCGCGCCACCCAGATCCTCGGCGCTGACCTCTTCGCCCGTCGCGGCCTTCACCAGTGGCGGCCCGCCCAGAAAGATCGTGCCCTGATTCTTGACGATGACTGCCTCGTCCGACATGGCCGGCACGTAGGCGCCGCCCGCGGTGCAGGAACCGAGCACGGCGGCGACCTGCGGGATGCCGGCGGCGCTCATGTTCGCCTGGTTGTGGAAGATGCGGCCGAAATGCTCCCGGTCCGGGAAGACCTCATCCTGCTCCGGCAGGTTGGCGCCGCCTGAATCCACCAGGTAGACGCAGGGCAGGCCGTTCTGCAGTGCGACCTCTTGGGCGCGCAGGTGCTTCTTTACGGTCATAGAGTAGTAGGTGCCGCCCTTCACTGTCGCGTCGTTGGCGACGATCACGCACTCGACGCCGGAGACACGGCCGATGCCGGTGATGATGCCCGCGCCCGGCGCCTCGTCCCCGTACATGCCGAAGGCGGCCAGTTGCGAGAATTCCAGGAAAGGCGCCCCTGGGTCGATCAGGCCGTGCACCCGGTCGCGCGGCAGCAGCTTGCCGCGCTCCAGATGCCGCGCGCGCGCGCGCTCGCCGCCGCCGAGCTTCACCTGTCCGACCTTGGCCTGCAGGTCGTCTACCAGGGCGCGCATGGCGGCAGCATTGGCGCGAAATTCTTTGGAACGCGGCCGAAGCGCGCTCTCGATCACCGGCATGGGACGGCGTTCCTCCTGTAACGGTCGGGCGCGATTGTTGGCGGGTTCGACCGGTCAGCGCAAGGGGTTCGCCTTTGGCGTTGTCGCTCTGCGCTTCACCAGGGGATCGGCTCTCCCCCGTAGTCGACGAATTTGCCGCTGTCCCCGAGCGTTGCCCGTTCGAGCACTGCTTTCATGCCCTTGGCGCTCTCTTCGGGCGAGACCGGTGCGCCATGGCCACCCATGTCGGTCGCGACATGGCCGGGATGGAACGGGATAACGACGATGCCCTGGCCGCGTACATCGGCAGATAAGGCCTTGCACTCCATGTTGAGGGCGGCCTTCGACGCGCCGTAGGCGTATCCGCCACCGCCCCCTTTCGAGCCGATCGAGCCAAGCCGGGACGAAGTAAACGCCATTTTCTTCTGCTCGCTGGCAGCCACGTGAGCGACGAAGGCTTCGGCGATCAGGATCGGCGCGAACGTGTTTACCTCGAACGCGTAGCGCAGGTCCTCCGGATCGATCCGGCCGAAAGCGGAAGCTCCCCGGCCATTGACGCCCGCATTGTTGAACAGAATATCGATGGGCTCGCCCTTCCACTTTTGGGCCAGTTCCTTGACCCTTGCGTGG